>JANNEO010000033.1:0-12488 GCA_031378805.1 Hyphomicrobiales bacterium | reverse complement strand
TCGCGCCTCAGGATGTTTAACATAATTTTTTTAAAAACACTAAATACCAAATTTTGTGGTGCGAGCGCTAGCGAGCCTCTAAGGACTAATAACGCAATTGCAACTCCCCGAACATCTCACCACGCTCGGCGACCAACTTCTCAACTTTGACACGCTCGACTCCACGATGGAGGAAGCACGGCGGCGCTTTGACCCGTCGCGCACCACGCGCCTATGGATCGTGGCCGGAGAACAGCAGACGGGCCGAGGCCGACAAGGCCGCCAATGGCAAAGTCCTCAGGGCAATCTCCATCTCACTCTGCTGATGCCGACCCAAACACCAGTGCGCGATCAGCCAAAGCTCGGCTTCGTCGCAGGCGTGGCGCTGGCGCGTGCAGTGGAAACCTTGCTTCCCGCCATGGCCGCGATCCGCCTCAAATGGCCCAACGATCTCCTGCTGGACGACGCGAAAGTCAGCGGATTGTTGCTGGAAGGTTTGGGGCAGGGCGCGGGGGTTGCCATCGGCATCGGCATCAACATCGTGGCGCACCCTCCTGACACGCCCTATCCAGCCACGCATCTGCGTCAGTCGGCCCCGGACCTGAAACGCGAGGAACTGTTCAGCACCCTTGCGTCGGCCCTCACTGCCGCGCTTGATGATTTTGCCGATGGCTCTGGCTTCTCGCTGATCCGTCAGCGCTGGCTGGCACGCGCTGCACACCTGGGCCAATCCATCCGCGTGGTACAAGGCAGCACAACGCTTGAGGGCATCTTCTGTGATATCGACGGGGAGGGGCGTTTACTGCTCGAAACCAGCGGCGGATTGGCGCGTATTGATGCCGGAGACGTGTTCCTGCTCGACAAGTGAAGCTCGCTGGCCCATGACCCATGCGACCACTGAAACCCGCCATTTCCTGGCCATCAAAAAGCTTTTCCCGTCCGCATGACCCAGTCCAATCCACAAGCAACAGACCTGTTTTTCATTCCGCTCGGCGGCTTAGGTGAAATCGGCATGAATGCCGCGCTCTATGGTCTGGGACGCGGCAAGAACGGCCAATGGCTCATGGTCGATGTCGGCGTATCTTTCGGCGGCCCGGATACACCGGGCGTCGATCTCATCCTGCCCGATATCAGCTTCATCGAGCGCGAGCGGAAGAATCTCGCTGGCATCATCATCACCCATGCGCACGAGGATCATTTCGGTGCGCTGGCGACCTTGTGGCCGCGCTTGGGCGCACCTGTCTACATGACCGAATTTGCGGCAAGCCTGCTAGAAGTGCGCCGCCTGCAGGAGCCTGGCGCCCCAAAAATTCCGGTCAAGATCGTGAAACAGGGCGACCGTGTCAGCATCGGCGGTTTCGATGTCGAGTTTATCTCGGTCGCGCATTCCGTTCCGGAATCCTGCGCTCTGGCGATCCGCACTTCGGCTGGCACCGTGATCCACACGGGCGACTGGAAGATCGACCCGACTCCGGTGGTGGGCCTGCCCACGAACGAGAAGCGATTGCGCGAAATCGGCGACGAGGGCGTGCTTGCCATGATCGCCGATTCAACCAATATCTTCCGCGATGGCATATCGCCATCCGAAACCGAGGTCTCCAAGGCGCTGACGGAGTTGATCGCCAAATCGCCTGCCCGCGTGGCCGTCACCACCTTTGCCTCGAATGTCGCACGGATGCGGTCAGTAGCGCAGGCCGCGGCGGCGTGTGGACGCGAGGTGATCTGTGTCGGCCGCGCCATGGACCGCGTGGTAGGCGTGGCGACCGAGATGGGGATGCTCAAGGGCTTGCCACCCTTTCGGTCGGCCGATGCCTACGGTTACCTGCCACCGGACAAGGTTGTGGCGTTGCTGACCGGCAGCCAGGGCGAACCCAGGGCAGCGCTTGCGCGCATCGCCCGCAACGAGCATCCCGAGGTGACGCTGTCCCAGGGGGATCGGGTGATCTTTTCGTCGCGCACCATTCCAGGCAACGAGAAGGAAGTGGGAGCCATCATCAACGGTCTCTACCGTCAGGGCATCGAGGTCATCACGGACCGCACCCACCTCGTGCATGTCTCGGGGCATCCGCGCCGTGATGAGGTGAAGCAGCTCTACAGTTGGGTCCGCCCCAAGGTGGCAATCCCCGCCCATGGCGAGACGTCACATCTGTCGGAACACGCCATCTTCGCCCGCGCCCAGGGCGTGCCTCACGTCATCCGCGCCTTCAATGGCGAGGTCGTGCAATTGTCGGGTGAACCCCGCGTGGTCGATCAGGTCCAATCGGGCCGCGTGTTCAAGGATGGCGAATTGCTGGTCCATGCAACGGATCGCACAGTGCCGGACCGCAAGAAATTGTCCTTCGCAGGCATAGTCTCCGTGGCGATTGCGGTGGATGAGCGCGGCACGCTGATGAGCGATGCCGAGATCCGCACCGCGGGCCTGCCGGTGAAAACCGGTGATGGCAAGGATTTCGATGCTTTCGTGCTGGAATTGACGGAAGACCTGCTCGACAATCTGCCGAAGAAAAAGCTTCAGGATCCCGAAGCCTTGCGGCAAATTCTGGAGCGCGGCCTTCGCAACGGCATTGCAGCGGAATGGGACAAGAAGCCGATGGTCCATGCTCTCGTGACTCTGGTGTAAACCCCATGCTTGGACGCCTGAACCACGTTGCCATAGCCGTCAGGGATATCAGCGCTGCCAGTGCGGTGTACCGGGATATGCTGGGTGCGCGCGTCTCCCAGGCTCAAGCCTTGCCTGAGCATGGCGTGACGGTGGTTTTTGTCGAGTTGCCGAACACCAAGATCGAATTGCTTGAGCCGCTTGGTACGGACAGTCCCATCGCAAGGTTTCTGGAAAAGAACGCCGACGGGGGAATGCATCACATCTGCTATGAAGTGGATGACATCATTGCGGCCCGCGACCGGCTGAAAGCAGAGGGCGCACGGGTGCTGGGTACGGGAGAGCCGAAGATTGGTGCCCATGGCAAGCCGGTGTTGTTCCTGCATCCCAAAGACTTCTGCGGCACGCTTGTGGAACTGGAGCAGGTCTGATGGCGATTGGCTCGCTTATCGCGCTCTATTTCATCATCTGGTGGCTGACGCTCTTTGCCGTGCTGCCCTTCGGCATCCGTTCACAGCATGAAGAGGGTGAAACCGTGCCGGGGTCCGATCCAGGAGCGCCTATATCCGTGCATATTGCTCGCGTCGCAGCAATCAATTCCGTGGTCGCCCTTGTGGTGCTTGGTTTGGTCTGGATCATTTATGTCGAGAATTGGTTCAATCTCGACATCATCAACGCCATTACCCGCCGCTGATCGATACTTTTGGCATCATTGTGCCAAGAAAAAAGCGGAGCCAAAGCCCCGCTTTCTAGTCAGTCCGACTTGTCTCGCCGCGTTCAGTTCCGGTTTCTGATCGTCCTTGCTGGCGACCTTGCAAAACCGGGAGAACAGCGGCCTCCCTCCCTAGACCTGGACCACCACTCGCTACTCTGAAGAGCGTTGGGCACTCAGTTTCTTTCCTGAAATCCACATCAATTCAAGCCCCTCGCCGGAGAATTCGTCGCTGCACCGCAACAATCCGAACTTCGCCATTTCAGGCAACACACTATGAATCCGAATGCAATTGACCGCTGACGCCGGGCATCGCAAGGATCATGAGAGTATGAACCGGCAGAGGAGGGCGCCATGAGCAGCGTGACGCAGGATCTGAAATCGGGCGCACTGTTTTATCACCGCAATCCGCGCCCCGGAAAACTCGAAATTCAGGCGATCAAGCCCTTGGGCAACCAGCGCGATCTGGCGCTGGCCTATTCGCCGGGTGTGGCGGCAGCTTGCGAAGCCATCGTCGAGGATCCTGCGCAAGCCGCCGAACTGACGATACGGCAGAATCTGGTGGCTGTTGTCACCAACGGTACGGCGGTACTTGGCCTGGGCGATATCGGTCCTCTCGCATCAAAGCCCGTGATGGAGGGCAAAGCCGTCCTGTTCAAGAAGTTCGCGGGCATCGACTGCTTCGATATCGAGGTGAACCAGAAGGATGTGTCTAAGCTGGTGGACATCGTGGTGGCGCTGGAACCGACCTTTGGCGGCATCAACCTCGAGGATATCAAGGCACCCGAGTGTTTCGAGGTCGAGGCGCAATGCCGTGAACGGATGAAAATTCCGGTATTCCACGATGATCAGCACGGCACGGCGATCATTGTTGCGGCGGCTGTCCTCAATGCCATGGAGCTCGCAGGCAAGAATCTGAAGGACGTGAAGCTTGTAACATCTGGTGCAGGTGCCGCCGCCTTGGCCTGCCTGAACCTGCTGGTGGAACTGGGCCTGCCCCGGAAAAACATCTGGATCACCGACCTTGAAGGCGTTGTCTACAAGGGCCGCGAGAAGCTGATGGACCGCTGGAAGTCCGTGTTCGAACAGGACACCGACGCCCGCAAGCTTGGCGATATCATCGCGGGCGCGGATATTTTTCTCGGCCTCTCTGCTGCGGGGGTGCTCAAGCCGGAACTGTTAAAGCAGATGGCGCCCAAGCCGCTGATCATGGCACTTGCCAACCCCACGCCAGAGATCATGCCGGCCGAAGCCATGGAGGTTCGCCCGGACGCCATGATGTGTACGGGCCGCTCGGATTATCCCAATCAAGTCAACAACGTGCTATGTTTTCCTTATATCTTCCGCGGCGCGTTGGATGTTCATGCGACCGCCATCAACGAGGCGATGAAGCTGGCGGCGGTGCGCGCCATCGCCCAGCTTGCGCGTGAAGCACCTTCCGATGTGGTGGCGAAAGCCTATGGCGGCGAAACCCGCACCTTCGGCAAGGATTCGCTCATCCCCAGTCCCTTCGATCCGCGCCTGATCTTGCGAATTGCGCCTGCCGTGGCGAAAGCTGCCATGGCAACGGGCGTGGCGCTCAAACCGATCGTCGATTTCGACGCCTATGACGAGGAACTGTCACGTTTCGTCTTCCGCTCTGGTTTCATCATGAAGCCGCTGCTGCAGGGCGCGAAGGCCAATCCCAAGCGCGTGATCTACGCCGAGGGCGAGGATGAACGCGTGCTGCGCGCCGTGCAATCCGTGGTGGAGGAAGGCATCGCCCATCCCATCCTGATCGGCCGCCCCTCCGTGGTCGAAAGCCGCCTGGAACGTTTTGGCCTCTCGATCCGTCCGGGCAAGAACTTCGAACTGGTCAATCCCGAGGACGATCCGCGTTACCGCGACTATGTCGCAACATACATGCAGATCGCAGGGCGCAAGGGCATCACGCCCGGTGCAGCCCGCACGCTTGTGCGCACCAATCCAACGGTGATCGCGGCTCTTGCGGTACACCGTGGCGAGGCAGACGCCATGTTGTGTGGGGTCGAGGGCCGCTTCACCTCACGCCTGCGCTATATCAAGGACATCATAGGGTTAGCCCCCGGCGTCGAGGATTTCGCGGCACTGTCGCTCATGATCACCTCGAAGGGTGCCTACTTCCTAGCGGACACCCACGTGCGCTGGAACCCAACCTCGCGCGAGATCGCCGACATGGCCATTCTCGCAGATACCCATGTTAGGCGATTTGGCCTGACGCCAAAGATCGCCCTG
Organism: Hyphomicrobiales bacterium; assembly: GCA_031378805.1. GTDB lineage: Bacteria > Pseudomonadota > Alphaproteobacteria > Rhizobiales > Beijerinckiaceae > JADCCX01. Next base: position 6,945 of record JANNEO010000033.1, on the reverse strand, counting down.
TTGTCGCATTCCGATTTCGGATCAAGCGATTCACCCGACGCTCGCAAGATGCGCGATGCACTGGAAATGATCATCGAGCGCGCACCTAACCTGCTGGTTGATGGCGAGATGCAGGCGGACACGGCCCTGTCCGAATTGATCCGCGAGCGGGTGATGCCGCACGCACGCTTCAAGGGCGAAGCCAACGTGCTGATCATGCCGAATCTCGATGCCGCCAACATCGCCTATCAGTTCACCAAGATCCTGGCCGATGCACTGCCTGTAGGGCCGATCCTGATGGGGGCGGCGAAGCCCGCCCATGTGCTGACGCCATCGGTGACGGCCCGCGGCATCGTCAACATGACGGCCTTTGCCGTGGCTGAAGCGCAGGCGCACGCAGGCGGCTGAGCAGGGAAATCGGTGTTTCCATCCCTCCCCGTTGGGGGCAGGGTGGGCGCGCGCCAACACAATTTTACCCAGTGAGGCTTTGCCTCATTGAAATGCAGCCCGGATTTTCTCCGCATTGGCCATCAGCGTTTCGGGTTCTTCCATTTGCCCCGTATGCGGCCTCATCTTGACGCCGTCAAAGCGCGGAATCACGTGGACGTGCAAGTGAAACACCACCTGTCCTCCTGCGGGTTCGTTGAATTGCTGGATGGTCAAACCATCGGCCTTCATCGCTGTCTTGACTGCTTTTGCGACCTTTTGCACGCCAACAGCCAGCGTGGCGAGCACTTCAGGCGTCACATCGAGGATGGTGCGGGCCGGTGTTTTGGGAATCACCAGCACATGGCCGTCAGCCCTTGGCATGATGTCCATGAACGCCAGGACATGCTCGTCTTCAAAGACCTTGTGCGCAGGCAACTCGCCCCGCAGGATCCTGGCAAAGATGTTGGTTGAATCATAGGTTACAGTCATCTGTTCATCTCACGCATGAAAAACCCTCCCGCAGTGATACGGGAGGGCTGTTCAGCCTGCAATGCGCAGGCGATCAATTCACCAGTAGTAACGCGGACGGTAATACACTGGACGACGATAGACCGGACGATAATACGCACGCCTGCGATAGATGGGGCGGCGGCGATAGTAAACCCTGCGCCTACGGTAGATCCTGCGACGCCGATAGCGGCGGCGATAGTAGTACTGCGCCTTTTCTGTCGTTGGCAGTCCGTCGACATCGGGCCGGTAGTCGCCCTCGGTCCGCTCTGCCTCAGTCTTCGGCACATCTGGCGTTGTCACTGGCATCGGGGCGGCTTCCGCCTCCGGTGCCATGATGGTCACCACGGCGGCCGCTGCCGCCACTCCAAACAAACCTCTTACAAACGCGCGTCGATCCATCAAACCCTCCTCAAAAAAGGTTATCGCCCCAAACACGAGGGTGGAACCAGTGTGATGAAGCGCAGATGAATGTCCAATACGTCATTTTACGTAGGTGATTTGTTCTTCGCAGTCCCTGCAAGCGTTAGGATTGGTTCATTTGCACAGCCTGTCGATAGGGGCCTTCGGCGCTGAGAGCCTCGCGCATGGCCTCGACTTGGGCGCGTTCCCGCTCGAGGTAATCCGCGATGGCACGGCGCAAGCGCGGATCGGCGATATCATGGGCGGAATAGGTGAGGGAGGGCATGTAGCCCCGCGCCAGTTTGTGCTCGCCTTGTGCGCCGGCCTCCACCCGTTTCAATCCATGCGCAATGGCGAAATCGATGGCCTGATAGTAGCAGACTTCGAAATGCAGGCAGGGATGATCCTCGATACAGCCCCAGTTCCGCCCATAGAGCGTGTCTGAGCCGATAAAATTGATGGCCCCCGCAATGAGTTTGCCGTTCCGGCGGGCCATGACCAGCAGGATCTGCTCCGCCATGCTGCGTCCCACTTCCGAGAAGAAGGCCCGGTTGAGGTAAGGACGCCCCCATTTGCGGCTGCCGGTATCGACATAGAACGCGAGGAAGGCATCCCAGTGCTCTTCCGTGATCTGCGCACCGGTCAACCATTCGATGGCGATGCCGTTCTGTCGTGCCGTCGCCCGCTCCTTGCGGATGTTCTTCCGCTTGCGTGATGCCAACGTCTCCAGGAATGCCTCGAACGAGGCATATCCTGCGTTCTCCCAATGGAACTGCTGGTCCATCCGCAGGAGGAATCCCTGGTCACCGAGCGCGCGCCACTCGGCCTCGGTCGGAAAAGTGATATGCACGGAGGACGCGCCCAGACGATCCCGCACCAGGCGCACCGCCCGAATCAAGGCTTCACGAGCAGCTGGCGCAGCCTCTCCCCCACGAACAAGCAATCGCGGGCCAGTGACAGGTGAAAACGGCGACGACACCTGCAATTTGGGATAATACTGCCCACCAGCCCGCTCAAACGCATCTGCCCAGCCATGGTCAAAGACATATTCACCCTGGCTGTGAGTCTTGAGATAGCAGGGCGCGGCGGCGAGCAGTTCGCCAGCTTCGTTTTCCACCAGGACATGGGCGGGGTTCCAGCCGCTGCGATTGCCCGTACAGCCCGACACTTCCAGTGCAAGCAAAAAAGCATGGGAAACAAATGGGTTGGGATTCTTTCCGTCAGTTTCACCTGAGGCGCAGCTGTCCCATGCATCCGCCGGAATCGCGGCAAGCGAGGGTTCGACTCTGATGCGGAGGATAGGGGTTTGTAACGCGGTCACGCTGCTGTCCATCTGATCTGCAAAGCATGGTGAGGGCAGTGCAGCGATGTTGCAACTGCGCAAAAAGCCTCGGGCGTTTCTGTTCCTTGCATGTCCCGCTTCGCAGGCACACATGTCCTTTATCGCAAATGAGGAAACATCATGGCCGCCTCGCTCGCCGCTCAAGCCTCGCCACAGCTCGAATCTCACCGCGGTCCGGTGCATATCGAAGCGGTGACACTGGTGGTCCGCGATCTTGATCGACTGACGCGCTTCTACCGGGATGTGATTGGGCTCTCGATCATCCGTGAAAGCGGGAAGCATATCGACCTTGGCAATGACGGTGTTATCCTATTGAAACTTGTGGGCGATCCCGCCGCGCCTTTGGCGCCCGCCGGAGCGCCTGGCCTTTTCCACACGGCCTTTCTGCTGCCAGAGCGCCGCGATCTCGCCCAGTGGGTCCGCACGGCCGGGGCAAACGATTGGGCCATCGAGGGCATGGCAGACCATCTGGTGAGCGAGGCATTTTACGTCTCGGATCCCGAAGGCAACGGTATCGAGATCTATCGTGACCGCAGCCGTTCCGAATGGACGTATACCGACGGCAAGGTGCGCCTGGCGAACGAGCGCATCGATGTTCCCGGTTTGGTGGTGTTGGCGGAGAATGATCCGGTTGGAAAAACCTACACCATGCCGCGTGGCGCACGCATCGGGCACGTGCATCTGTGCGTCAATGCTCTCGCGCCTGCCATCGACGTCATCGAGGCGCAATGGGACATCCCTGTGATGTGCAACTACCCCGGCGCAATCTTCTTCGGCAGTGGCGGCTATCATCACCATATCGCCACGAATGTCTGGCGTGCGCGAGGCAACCAACAGCGCAAAGAAGGGCAAATAGGCCTTGCCAGCGTTACGATCGCCGCCAGTGCCACCCATCACGCGATGCTGGAGAAGGCGTGGGGCGGCCCGCGTATCACAACGCTCGATGGCCTGAGTTTCGATCTGGTCGCCAAGGGAGAGGCGTGGACCTGATCCAGGCCCGCACGTGCGCTATGCGTCCTTCGAGACGTCCTTTGGGCTCCTCAGGATAAGGTCCATTGAGGATCGCAAACTCACAGATCCAGGAATTCCTCGCTGGCGAACGCCGCATTCTGCTGGATGAAGGCAAAGCGGGCCTCAGGCTTGTTGCCCATGAGGCGCTCGACGGAATCCGCCGTGTCTGCCCGCTCGTCGTTCTCGACCATGACCTTCAGAAGTATGCGCTTCCTGGGGTCCATGGTGGTTTCCTTCAATTGGTTCGGCAGCATTTCGCCCAACCCCTTGAAGCGACCGACCTCGATCTTCCCGCGCGATCCCAATGAGGCGATGATCTCATCCCGGTGCTTCTCGTCGCGCGCATAAAAGCTTTTGGTGCCCTGTTGCACCCGAAACAGCGGCGGGCAGGCGAGGAACAGGTGGCCGCGCTCGATCAATCGCGGCATCTGGCGATAGAAGAACGTGATCAACAGCGAGGCGATGTGGGCGCCATCGACATCGGCGTCGGTCATGATGATCACGCGCTCGTAGCGCAGGTCATCGTCGCGGTATTGCGAACCCATGCCGCAACCCAGCGCCTGGGTCAGATCGGAGAGCTGCTGGTTGGCACCCAGTTTCTCGCGGCCTGCCGAGGCGACGTTGAGAATTTTGCCTCGGAGCGGAAGAATCGCCTGTGTGGCACGGTCCCGCGCCATTTTGGCTGAACCCCCGGCTGAATCGCCCTCGACGATGAAGATCTCGGAGCCTAGTGCCCCGCTGTTGGAGCAATCCGCCAGTTTGCCGGGCAGGCGCAGCTTGCGCACAGCCGTCTTGCGCGCAACATCCTTTTCCGCGCGGCGACGAAGGCGGTCTTCCGCCCGCTCCACCACGAAATCCAGCAGTTTCTCCGCCTGGTTCTTGTAGGCCGCCAGCCAATGATCGAACGCATCGCGGATGGCATTCTCGACAATCCGCGAGGCTTCCACCGTTGCAAGCTTGTCCTTGGTCTGGCCAACGAATTCCGGTTCGCGGATGGAGACGGACAGCATCGCCGCGATCTGCACCATCACGTCGTCAGTCGTCACATCCTTGAAGCGCTTGGACTGGCCGATGCGTTCGGCGTGATCCTTGAGCGCCCGCAGCATGGCGATGCGGAAACCACCCTCATGGCTGCCGCCATCCATGGTGGGAATGGTGTTGCAATAGGAAGAGATATGACCATCCTCCTCCATCAGCCAGGCCACAGCCCATTCAACCGCGCCATGCTTGCCAACCGCACCCGCACGCCCTGCGAACATCTGGTCCGTGACAAGTGATTTGCCCTCGACCTCGCGGACGAGATAATCCTTCAGGCCGCCGGGAAACCGGAACACCGCCTTTTCCGGCACGCCGTCTCCCTTGAGCAACGCCGCGTCGCAGGACCAGCGGATTTCCACACCGCCGAAAAGATAGGCTTTGGAACGCGCCATCTTGAAAAGGCGTGCCGGTGAGAATTGCGCCCCGTCCTTGAAGATCTGCTGGTCGGGCTTGAAGCGAACGGAGGTGCCGCGCCGGTTCTGCACCTTGCCGAGGTGTTCGACAGCGCCCAATGGCAGGCCGCGTGCAAAGCTTTGCTTGTAAAGCTGCTGGCCCCGCGCCACCTCGATCTCGACAAGTTCGGACAGCGCATTGACGACCGAAATGCCCACGCCATGCAGGCCACCTGACGTTTCATAGGCCTTGCCATCGAACTTGCCGCCGGCGTGCAGCGTACACATGATGACTTCCAGCGTGGATTTGCCTGGAAACTTCGGATGGTCCTCAACAGGAATGCCGCGCCCATTGTCGGTCACCGCCAGGAAGCCATCGGCAGTCAACGCCACATCGATGAAGGTGGCATGACCGGCCACGGCTTCATCCATCGAATTGTCGATAACCTCGGCGAAAAGATGGTGCAGCGCCTTTTCGTCGGTTCCGCCGATATACATGCCAGGGCGTCGGCGCACCGGCTCAAGCCCTTCGAGTACCTCGATCGAATTGGCGTTGTAATCATCACCGCTGGGGCGTGCTCCCGCCAAGGATGCAGGCGTTGCTTTTGGCAGCGGAGAGGCCGTCTTCATTGCTGGCTGAGTTTGCTCAACCGGCCGCGCCGCAGGGCGTGCGTCAACAGGCTTGGGCGGCACGACATCACGCACCGCCTTTTCCAATTGCCCAAAAAGATCAGGGGCTTGTCCAGATTTTGGAACCATGTCCGCTGCATCACCTGATTCGCTGTTTGCCCTTTATGACATGGCAGCCCGCGAGGGGGAACGGAAGGGCAACTCGCTCACGAGCAACAGCTCAAAAAACAAAACGGGCAGCTCTCGCCACCCGCCGTCCGAACGCGCAGTACATCCGTGCTACGTTCATGATGTAGAATACCATTAACATTGTTACCAAATTGTGACGAAGCAGGGGGTGGTCATCTTTTTCGGGCTGATGGCCCTGGCAACCACCTCTGGACATTCGCTTCAACCGTCATGCGCTGCCATATTGAAGCGGGAGCCTGCCAAGATTTGCGCGCGCCTGGCGACCAGTGCGCTTTGCCATGGGAAAAACGTTAACGACTGCAGCGCTATGATCGGCGTTGCCATCAGTTGCGTAACTGTTGCGTTGGGGGAGAGAAATGTCAGTGCGTTATCTGTCTGCCGAAAGAACTATTGCCGCAGCCGGCGCGGCTTTTGCCTGTCCAGATGATGACTACTCGGACCTGGCCCGTGCCCGCATGGCCGCAGCCCAGGCCACGGGTTTCAGCATGACGTGCAAGCGCTTTGCAAGGAAGCTGTTCTCCTCATTCGGCTTCTGACCACCGACCCTCTCCGGGGTTGCTGGCGACCTCGCGCCTCACCGTCACTGCGATGAGCAAAGCGACGAAGCAATCCAGAAACCACGGATTGTCTCCAGGGCAATTCAATTCTGCTCCCATGTTGCCGTCTTGGCCGGGCTTGCCCTGGCCATCCACGTTTGCTTGCAGCACTGCCAAACGGGGATGCCCGGCTCAGGGCTGGGCATGACGATGGAATTGAATTGCCCTGGCATTGCCTCATGGAAACGGCATGTTTTTAGCGCAAACGTCGTCTCGATTGCTTTGCTTCGCTTCGCTCGCAATGGCGGATTGAAAAATCGTTTTGCAGCAGCCTGCTAGGCGGCTTGACCGCCCGAGCGCATGGTCTGCGCGGCAGGGTCCGTTTCCGCCACCACCATGTTGCGACCGCCACGCTTGGCGGCATAGAGCGCCGTGTCGGCACGCTTGAAGACCGTCTCAGGCGTGTCGTCGCGCCGCTCGAGGGTGGCGA
>JANNEO010000118.1:0-9473 GCA_031378805.1 Hyphomicrobiales bacterium | reverse complement strand
TCTATATCGAGTTCCGGAAAGACGGGGTGCCGATCGACCCCAGCCCGTGGTGGGCAAAATCCGACGGCGAGAAGGTTCGCGGATGATGCGCAAACTCTCCTATCTCATGCTTGGCGTTGCCATTGGCGCGGGAACCATGACGATTGCCTCGCAGACGCGGCTGCTCAATGGCGGCATGGCGATCGCCGCGGGGGCCGACACCTACCGCAAGCTCAACCTGTTCGGGGACATCTTCGAGAAGGTGCGCTCAGACTATGTCGAGCCGCCAAACGAGGCCAAGCTGATCGAAAGCGCCATCAATGGAATGCTGACCTCGCTTGACCCGCACTCCAGCTACATGGACCCCAAGAGCTTCACCGACATGCGCCAGCAGACACGCGGCGAATTCGGAGGCCTGGGCATCGAGGTCACGATGGAAGAGGGCGTGATCAAGGTCGTCGCCCCCATCGACGAGACGCCGGCGGCCAAGGCTGGCATCCAGTCGGGCGACCTCATCACCCATATCGATGACGAGCAGGTGCAGGGCCTGTCGCTCAACGATGCCGTCAACAAGATGCGCGGCCTGATCAACACGCCGGTGCGCCTGAAGATCATCCGGGCCCAGAGCAAGAAGGTCGAGGAGATCAAGCTTGTCCGCGACAAGATCCAGGTGCGGGCCGTGCGCTGGCGCAAGGAAGGCGATGACATTGTCTACCTGCGCGTGACCTCGTTCAACGAGCAGACCTTCGAGAACCTCAAGAAGGGTATCGAGACCACTGTGGCGGAGATCGGCGCGGACAAGGTCAAGGGTTTCGTGGTCGACCTGCGCAACAACCCGGGCGGTCTGCTCGATCAGGCAGTTGCTGTTTCCGATGCCTTCCTGGAGCGCGGCGAGATCGTGTCCACGCGCGGTCGTGATCCGGCGGACACACAGCGCTTCACCGCGAAGGGTGGCGATCTCAGCAAGGGCAAGCCGATCATGGTGCTGATCAACGGCGGGTCCGCATCCGCCTCGGAGATTGTGGCGGGTGCCCTGCAGGATCATAAGCGGGCAACCATCATCGGGACACGCTCCTTCGGCAAGGGCTCGGTGCAGACCATCATCCCGCTGCGCGAACAGGGCGCTGTGCGGTTGACCACGGCGCGCTATTACACCCCGTCTGGCCGCTCCATCCAGGCCAAGGGCATCGATCCGGATATCAAGATCGAGCAGGACATTCCTGAGGCGCTTCGTGGCAAGGACGAGACCAAGGGTGAGGCCGGGCTGAAGGGCCACCTGAAAAGCGGTCAGGATACCGAGGAAAAGGGCGGTTCATCCGCCTATGTTCCGCCTGAGGCCAAGGACGACAAGCAGTTGATCTACGCTGTCGACCTGCTGCGCGGTGTCAAGGTGAACCAGGCCCCTGCACAGCCGGGAACCCAGAAGGCCAACTGACTGGTTTTCCAGCCATAATTGACTTCGAAGCCGCCTTTGGGCGGCTTCGGCACGTCGGGGCCAGGCTTGATATGGCGCATGGTGATCACACGCCTTGAACTTTCCGTGATGGGGTGCGCGATCTTAACGATAAGTCATCTTCCGTTCATGTCCTGAACCCCAGAAGTCGTGTGACGGTGGTGCAAGGCTTGAATTCATTCAGCACTTGTGTCTTGAAAACCGCTGTCGGGGCCGGACAGTCATCTGTCTGGCAGGGAACGGTTTGTAAGAGGCGTATTGATGAAAAAACCCCGTGATCTTCTCCGGTCCCGCGTGAACCTCGCCGAAGTGTCGGTTGAGCGGGCACTTGCCGAATTCCGCGCCAACCGCCCTGTCGTCATTACTGCAGACACCTCCGCCATCCTGATGTGCGGCGTCGAGGGCCTCGACACGGAACTCGCGGGCGATCTGGACAGCCTCGCGGAAGGCAAGGCGCGACTCGTGTTGCCAGCCGCCCGGCTGCGCCGCCTTGGCCTCGACCGCAGCCAGCCTGGTGTCGTGTCGTTGCCGATCGTTGATGCTGCCCGTATTGAAACGCTTGCGCTGAAGATCGACGCGAAGATCGACGCACCGGTCAGTCCACTGATGGACCTCGATGACATGGCGCTGGAATTGGCGCGTGTCGCGCTCACCATCCCAGCCATTGTGACGCTTCCCGCCGACCTGGCCGCACTGCCAGAAAGCCTGTTTGTGCGGGTAGCAGCGGAAGATATTCGCAATTATCGGCAGTCGCAGGTCAAGGCGATGCGCATGGTGGGCCGTGCGCCGGTGCCGCTCGAAGGCGCGCCGGAGACAGAATTCGTGGTCTTCCGCGGTGGCGAAGGAATGCGTGATCAGGTGGCGATCATCGTGGGCAAGCCAGACCTGTCCAAGCCCATTCACGTGCGTATGCATTCGGCCTGCCTGACAGGCGATCTGTTTGGTTCGCTGAAATGTGATTGCGGCGACCAGTTGCGCGAAACCGTGCAATGGATGGCCGAGAACGACGGTGGGATGCTGCTCTACCTTGACCAGGAAGGGCGCGGCAATGGCATCGCAAACAAGATGCGCGCCTACAAGCTGCAATCCCAAGGCTGGGACACCTATGACGCGGATGAAGTGCTGGGCTTCGATCTCGACCAGCGCAAGTTCGACTTTGCCGCCGTGATGCTGACGCAGCTTGGCGTGACCAGCGTCAGCCTGATGACCAACAACCCCGAGAAGATTGGCTCGCTCAAGAACGCAGGCATCCAGCTTGTCGAGAGCAAGCGGGTTCTGGGTCGCCCAAACCCGAACAACGTGCGTTATCTCGCTTCAAAGCGTGATCGCGCCGGGCATTATATCGATTTCGAAGCCCTGGCAGCACGCGCTCCTGCGGAGTGATGGGGACTCTTGCCCTCCCGACGGGAGCGGAAAGAGCCGTCACTTCACACCGTTGAGTTCCGCGATCGCATCAGACACCATCGGTACGAACTCCTGACCACGCCCCTGCGCCACAGCAACGGCGTATGAGTTCTTCACCGCGTTGCCCACGGGGTTCGAGAGTTTTGCGGCATCGGCCATGGCTTCCAGATAGCGCATGTCCTTCAGTGCGTTGTCCAGCGTGAAGAGATGCGCGTTGCGGTCACCTTCCAGGACATACCGGAAGAAGGTCTGGTAGAATCCGCAATCCATGCGGCTGCCGCGCAGCACGCTGTCAAAGGTCTGGGGCGTGATGCCAGACTTGCGGGCCAGCGCCAGCGCCTCGGCGTAGATCGCGCCATAGCCCATGGCGACGAAATTGTTGAGCAGCTTCATCTGGTGGCCGGTGCCGACAGGACCGACATGGGCAATGCGCGCGGCCCAGGCTTCGACAGCCGGCCGAATGCGGGCGACTGTTGCGTCATCAGCGCCGATCATCGCCCCGAGTTGTCCGATCTCAGCCTGTGCCGGTGTGCCGTTCAGAGGCGCGTCACAATACGTGACGCCAAGGGGTGCAAGCTCCGCCGCCAGCTCCTGCGTTGAAACCGGATTGGCTGTCGAGCAATCGACGATGACGAGTCCCTTGCTGGCAGCCGCCTTGATGCCGTTCGTACCCCGGATCAGCTTCTCGATGACGCCAGAATCAGTCACGCAGAGGAAGATGATGTCGGAGTGTTGCGCCACCTCGGCCGGGGTTTTGACCTCACGCGCACCCTTGGCAACCAGCGCATCGACGGGGGCACGGTTACGGTTGCCCATGAGGGTGAGGGGGAAGCCCTTTTCGAGCAGGTTCTTCGCCATGCCATGGCCCATCAGGCCAACGCCGATAAAGCCTATGCGGTCCTTTGAAGCCATGGTTTTTCCCCCTTGATTGGCTTTTCATCTGGCATGGCCCGGGGGGGAGGCGTCAAGCAGAAGGTGTGGACTGTCTCGCTGGCCTCAGACCAGCGCCATCTGGGCATCGGGGTGCCGATCAAGCAGCGCACGCTTCAGCTTTTCCAAAGCCCGGTTCTCAATCTGACGGACCCGCTCCTTGGAAATACCGAGATTTGCCCCCAATGACTCGAGGGTTGCCGCGTCGTCCTGCAACCGGCGCTCTCGAATGATGCGGATTTCCCGGTCGGAAAGCACAGCCAGAGCAGAACGCAGCCAACCAACGCGGCGGGCGCTGTCGATGGACTCCTCCACGACCGCGTCGGGCAGAGGATTGCTGTCGATCAGGAAATCCATGCGATCGCTGGCGGCCCCTGTATCCTGTTCCGAAAGCGGCGCGTTGAGCGACGTATCCGGGCCGGAGAGCCGTGCCGCCATTGTCGCAACGTCGATCTTGGAGACACCCACCGCAATGGCAATCTCGGAATAGACCGCATCGAGCGATGCGTTTGAACCGGCGGCCTGGGTGATGCGCGCGCGCAATCGGCGGAGATTGAAAAACAGCGCCTTTTGCGCCGAGCTGGTGCCACCGCGAACGATGGACCAGTTGCGCAGGATATGATCCTGGATGGACGCGCGGATCCACCATGTGGCGTAAGTCGAGAAGCGCACCTCGCGCTCTGGCTCGAAGCGCGCAGCCGCTTCTAGCAAGCCGACATGGCCTTCCTGGATCAGGTCCGGCATCGGCAGTCCATAGTTGCGGAAGCGGGCGGCCAGCGCAATCACCAGACGCATGTGGGCATGGGCCAGTTTGTGCAGCGCCCGCTCATCCTTGTGATCGGCCCAGGCGACGGCCAGCACACGTTCCTCGTCACGGGTCAGGAAAGGGGCATTCATTGCCGCCTTGACGAAGCCACGACGTACACCAACAAGTTGAGCCATCATACCCTCCCGTACGCTTACTCAGTTCTATTTTACGTACTCAGGCGGGAATTGGATTGCTGCTTGTGTTAAGAAACTTGAAATTTTTTCATTCTGCTCCACTCCGCCACCAAGAGGTGAAAAAGCCGATGAAAAGGCATAAAACCGACGCGATTACCTCTTTTTGCTGCGCCTGGAACCATTGCGCCCGAAGTCGGGTTCCGGCGTTTCCTGCCCCATCTGGATGATGCCGCGACGGATAGCCCGTGTGCGGGTGAACAGATCAAACAGCTTGTCGCCTTCACCCCATCGGATGGCGCGCTGCAAAGAGAACAGGTCTTCTTGGAAACGGCCCAGCACCTCCAGCACAGCCTCGCGGTTGTGCAGGAACACGTCGCGCCACATCGTGGGATCAGAAGCGGCAATACGGGTGAAATCCCGGAATCCGCCGGCCGAGAACTTGATGACCTCGCCCTTCGTCACGGTCTCCAGATCATCCGCCGTTCCCACGATGTTGTAAGCAATGAGATGGGGAATGTGACTGGTCACCGCCAGCACCAGGTCGTGATGCTCGGGCGTCATGATCTCCAGTTTCGAGCCCATGGCCTTCCAGAACGCCTCGACCTTGCCGATGGCACCCGCATCCGTGCCCTCGGGAGGCGTCAGGATGCACCAGCGGTTGACGAAAAGGTCGGCAAACCCTGCGTCAGGGCCTGAAAGCTCTGTTCCCGCCACCGGGTGAGCCGGCACGAAATGCACACCTTCAGGCAAGTGTGGTTGCACGGCCTTGACCACAGCAGTTTTCACCGAACCGACATCGGAGACGATGGCCCCAGTCTTGAGGCCCTTCGCCATGGCCTTGGCTACCCTGCCATTGACGCCGACGGGAACGCACAGAATGACCAGATCGGCACCCTCCACGCCCTTTGCAGCGTGGGTGACGGCCCTGTCAGCAAATCCGAGTTCCTTCACCCGCCGCACGACATCCGCAGAGGCGTCGATGGCCGTGACATGCCTCGCCAGGTTCTTCTCTCGGGCAGCCCTGGCGAGGGACGAGCCGATCAAGCCCATGCCGATAATGGCGATGCGGTCGAAATGGGGCGTTGGGCTTGTGTCGCGCGGCATTCTGTCAGGCGGCATGATATCAGGCACTCCGCATGAAATCGGTCAACGCCGTGATGACGAGTTCGTTCGCCTCGGCACTGCCTATGGTCAGGCGCAGTGCATCGGGCAGTCCGTAAGCACCGACAGCCCGCAAAACCAATCCCCGTGACGCGAGAAACGCATCGGCGGCCTTTGCCGTTCTTGGCCCCTTCGGATCGAAATGCATCAACAGGAAATTGCCAACGCTTGGCGTCACAGTGATGCCAAGCTTGCCGATCCGTTCAGTCAAAACTGGCAGCCACGCGTCGTTGTGCGCCACGGCGGCATCGACATGGGCCTGGTCGCCGATAGCAGCCGCACCCGCCGCGATGGCTGCACCGCTGACATTGAACGGCCCGCGGATGCGGTTGATGGCATCGACCACGGGCGCAGGACCATACATCCAGCCAAGACGCAGGTTGGCGAGGCCGTAGATTTTCGAGAATGTCCGCGTCATCACCACATTCTCCGATGTCGCCACCAACTCGAGACCCGACGCATAGTCATTGCGCCGCACATACTCGGCATAGGCTGCGTCGAGTATGAGCAGAACATGGGGCGGCAGGGCGGCATGAAGGCGCTTGACCTCGTCGAAGGGCAGGTAGGTGCCGGTCGGGTTATTCGGGTTGGCGAGATAGACAATCTTGGTGCGCGGCGTGAGGGCGGCGATCATCGCATCCACGTCGGTGCCAAAATTCTTCTCTTTCGCCACCACGGGCGTGCCACCGGCGGCGAGGATCGCTATCTTGTAGACCAGAAAACCAAACTCGCTGTAGAGGCCCTCGTCCCCCTGCCCCATGAAGGCGTTGGTGATCAGCGACAGCAACTCGTCGGAACCCGCGCCGCAGACGAGGCGTGCCGGGTCAAGCCCGAACTTGGCACCGATGGCCTCGCGCAGGGCGGTGGACGCGCCGTCGGGATAGAGCTCCAGTTTCCCGGCGATTGCCTTCAATTCGGCCTGCGCCTTTGGGCTGGCACCCAGCGGGGTTTCGTTCGACGACAGTTTGTGGATCTTGGTCACGCCAGGTGCGGCCGTGGATTTTCCCGGCATGTAGGCTTGGATTTGCATGACGCCGGGGCGCGGAACAGGGCGTTGAAGGGCTGCACTCATGGCTGGCTTCCTGTGGAAAGGTTGTGCTCAGGCTGTAACAGAAAATGGCGCGGTGTGACCACCGATCTCGGTGTAGCGGACCGCGCCGCACCCCATGTCCGTCAACGTTGCGATGATGAAGCTAGGTGACAACGACTCGGGGTGCGCCGTCAGCACCGAAAGGGCCGCATGGGTGCCACCCGTCATCACCACTTTCATGCCAAGCCTGGCAAGTTTATGTGGCGCATCGGACTTCCAGCGCTCGACGGTCAAGGACGCGACGATGACTTCTCGCACGGCTGCTTCCGCCAGGGGTTTGGAAATCACATACACCGGGAGACCAGCAGGATGATCCGGGCGATCTACGAATGGCAAGCGCGCAATGATCTTGGGGGCTTTTGGGTCTTCCAGCATCTGCCACCACGGCCCCGCATCCGCGGACTGATCGAGCCGAAAGATGCCCAGATCGCCCTTGGACGCATCCACTGCCTTGATCACGGCGGCGGCGCTGCCATGGGTCATGAACGGGACGGTGAAGCCGAAATGGAAGCGCGCCGTATCGCGGATGGCGGCAGCGTCACCTGTGATGTCGGCATGGACGGAGTGAGGAGCCTGGACATAGGTGAAAGTTGAAATGATCACCCGCCAGATGCTCTCCACGGTGTCGAGTGGCAGCAGCCCCTTGTGGCGCTCGACCAGGCGACGCAGCACATCGGCCTCTCGTGCGGGTCGGAATGCGGAGCCGCTGGCGGTGGTACCCTTCACCTTGATCAACGTTTCAATGACCTGGCTGCGCTGCATCAGCAGTTCATGCATGGCCTGGTCGAGCCGGTCGATTTCGGCGCGAATGTCGGCGAGTCCAGGATTTGGCGGCAGTGGCATGGGTGGAACCATCCGTTGTCTCAGGCATGTCCCTTAGCCTCCCACTGGGGGGGAGGCCAAGCTTCAAGTCTCCTGTCAAGGTTCCCGTCAAAGCCTCTTGTCGAAGCCTCTTGGCCTGAGGCCGTTGCGGCAAATCGTTGCCAGTCCGTTAGTTTTCCTTGCGTGTTGCACTGCGGGAGGCAATCATGTCGCAAAACAGATGCAATGGGGAAACTGGACGCCATGGTCGATATCCGCAAGGTTGGCGTGATCGGAGCCGGTCAGATGGGCAATGGCATCGCTCATGTCGTGGCCCTGGGTGGCCATGAAGTGGTGATCCATGACATCAGCGCCGACAGGATCGAAGCGGGTCTGGCCACCATCACCGGCAATCTTGCCCGCCAGGTGCAGAAGGGACTGATCGACGATGCCTCGCGCAAGGCCGCGCTGGACCGGATCAGCAGCGGCACGGAGCAGGAGGTGCTTTCGGACTGCGACCTGGTGGTTGAGGCCGCAACCGAGCACGAGGAGACCAAGAAAAAGATTTATGCCGGGGTGTGCAAGGTCTTGAAGCCATCGGCCATCCTCGCCAGCAACACATCGTCCATCTCGATTACCCGTCTGGCCTCGTCAACGGATCGGCCAGAGCGGTTCATCGGCATTCATTTCATGAACCCCGTTCCGGTGATGCAACTCGTGGAAGTGATCCGCGGCATTGCGACGGACGACGCCACTTACAAGGCATCGCGGGATTTCGTCACCGCGCTGGGCAAGACGGTCACGCTGTCGGAAGATTTCCCGGCCTTCATCGTCAACCGCATCCTGCTGCCGATGATCAACGAGGCGGTCTACACGCTGTATGAGGGTGTCGGCTCGGTCGACGCCATCGATACCGCCATGCGGTTAGGGGCCAACCATCCGATGGGGCCGCTTCAGCTCGCGGATTTCATCGGACTCGATACGTGCCTCTCGGTGATGCAGGTTCTGCACGAAGGATTGTCGGACTCGAAGTATCGTCCTTGTCCCCTGTTGGTCAAATATGTCGAGGCTGGCTGGCTGGGCCGCAAGACCAAGCGCGGGTTTTATGACTATCGCGGCGAGAAGCCCGTCCCTACCCGGTAGGTGCCGTGCATCTCACAGGTTCTTGCCCACTCTCTTCTAGCGGGCAACCCCACCTTTGACGCGATCCCGCATCTCTGCTAAGGCCGCGCACTCGCTAGTGGCAGACCTCGATCCGCGCTGGCCGACTTCACCTGCCCCCGAGCGTCGGTTCTACTGCACTGGCGACGGACTATGCCGAAACTCAAGAGTTTCCGGCGGTTCTGGGCTCCCATGGCCAAACCCAAGGGGAGCGCTGACGCGATCAGGGGCATCCGCAACACGAGACGCTGGTGCAATGCCGGGTGTGGCCGCCCGTATATCGGAGAATAGATGTCAGTTGCTATGAATACAATTCCCGCCAACTCGGGCCGCGAGGATTTTGCCGCCCTGTTGAATGAATCGTTCGGCTCGAACGATGCGATGGAAGGCTCTGTGATCAAGGGCAAGGTTGTCGCCATCGAGAAGGACATGGCCGTCGTCGACGTCGGCCTGAAGACGGAAGGGCGCATCGCCCTCAAGGAATTCGCAAACCCCGACAAGACCAACACCCTCAAGGTGGGTGACACGGTCGAGGTTTATCTCGAGCGCATC
>JANNEO010000090.1:0-37182 GCA_031378805.1 Hyphomicrobiales bacterium | reverse complement strand
CGTGTTGTAGACCGGCGAGTTGATCTTGGCGAAGTACTGGGCGCGGGGCACCGCGAGCAGGTTGATCTTGATGCCGATGCGCGCCAGCATCGCGGTCACGGCCTGGCAGATCGGGCCATCGTTGACATAGCGGTCATTCGGGCAATCGAAATCGACCTCGAAACGGTTGCCGGTGCCGCCCTCACGCGGATAGCCAGCCTCGTCCATCAGCTTGTTGGCCGCCGCGACATCGAACGGGAAGCGCTGGATCTGGTTGATCTGCGGAAACAACAGCGGCGAAATCAGCGATGAGGCCGGAACAGCCGCATTGCGCATGACCTGACGCTTGATGCCCTCGATGTCGACGGCCTGATAGAACGCCTTGCGGACGCGGACATCCTTGAAGGGATTCTTGCCCTTGACGGAGGACACCGTCAGTTCCGGACGCATCTGGTCGAAACTGAGATAGATCGTGCGGACTTCGGGGCCTTCCAGGACACGGGCGTTCGCGGAGGCGTTGATGCGCGCCACATCCTGAAGCGGCACGGGATCGATCACATCGACCTCGCCCGAAAGCAGGGCCGCCACGCGGGTGGGAGCGGAGGTGATGGGCGTGAAGATGATCTTGTCGAGGTTATGCTCAGGCTTGCCCCACCAGCCCGCGTTCTTCTCGAACGTGGTGCGCACACCCAATTGATGCTCGGTGATCTTGAAAGGGCCAGTGCCATTGGCGTTGAGCACGGCGAAGCCGGGTGTTGCATCCTGCGGAGCCGAGGGCTGTGTGGCATTGTTCGCCTCAGTCCATTCCTTGTCCATCATGTACCATGTATCCCAGGCATAGTGCAGGATCGGATTGGGAGTCTTCAGCTTGAAATCAACGGTGTATTCATCAACCTTGACTGTCTCCATGTCCTTGGGCAGGCGCACTGAAAGCTGCGAATTTCGTGCTGCGGTGCGCGTGGCGGTAAAAACCACATCATCGGCGTTGAAAGCGTTGCCGTTGTGGAATTTCACACCCTTGCGCAGGTAAAAGCGCCAGCGCAGGCCGCCATCCAGTACTTCCCAGCGCTCAGCAAGACCGGGGATGGTCTTCAGGCCCTTGTCTTTGGCCGTGAGACCTTCGTAGACATTGCCCTGGAGACCCAGCGTCGTTGTCTCGTTCAGGCTGTGGGGATCGAGTGTGTTGAGATTGCCCTGAAACGCATAGCGCAACGTCTGCTGGGCGCTGGCCGTCGATGCGGATGCGGCAAATGCCGCCAGCGCCGTGGCCGCAAAAAACTTCCTGTAAATGGTGGTCGAAGACATGGTGGTCGAACTCCTCCTACGCCTGGGCCGGAACTGTCCAGCAGTGCGTCTGGAGTGCAATCTAGCAGCCGAACTGCGGGAGTCCAGAGGGACAGGGCATCCCCTGTCCCTCCTGACGATGGCCATTCACGCTGCAAGCAGGACCGATCGTCAGGCCTGCGGCCTTGGGGAGTTCCCTGAAGACGCAGGAGCGACGAGCGAGGCCGATGCTGCTGGGGCGTCAGACTTGGTGCCTTGTGTCGCTGCCGGGGCGGGATCCTGCCTGCGGGGCGTTCCTGCAAAATCGCCAAGGCGTGACACAACATCGGCCGGTCGGCGGGCCCTCCTGACCATTGGCGGGGCGGCCGTGACACCCGTCGGCTTGGTCACATTGACAGTCTCGTGATGCCCGGCCTCATGCCAGCGCCCTTCAGAGCGCAGCAGCACCAGTGTGTCCGACATGGCCGACAGTGGCCTTGGAGCCTCGTCGAGGGTGAGCGTGATGTCGAAATGCGGCAATCCATAAATGTAGATCGGGTCTTTCCCCTCGGTGAGGCGGAAGCCAAGCATGGTCCAGAAAGGTATCAATTCACTGCGTGCCACGCCACCGACAGTCCGATAGCCCTTGTCCCTGCACCACGCGAACGCCGCCTTCGCCAGCTTGAAGGCAATGCGCGATTTGCGATGGGTCGGACGCACGGCCAGGCGCTCGATGCGGGTAAAATCCGCGAAGTAGCGGATTCGGATCGTGGCGACAGGTTCGCCATCGACAAAGCCGATAAGATGGGTGGCGGAAAAGTCGTTCCCGTCAAAATGCTTGCCGTAGAGATGTTCTTCGTCTGAAAAATAAGCAGAAGCGCGTATCGCAACGACTTTTGCCATATCTTCAAAGTCTCTTACAACCTTGAATCTGTAACCCTTCGGTCCGATTTCAGAAGAATTGAAAGTATCATACTCAGGAATGTCATTCAAATTGTTCGAATTAATCACCAAGGAATTTAACTTGTTTTCATATTCCTTGGACCCAGACGAGCTATCAAGCCTAGTTGGGGGATTTAACATGATATCATTTTGCATGTCTTGTTTTACTCCAACGCCACAAAATGAATGTAATCGAATATTTTTCGCTGTCCGCACCAAAGTTGTTGTTAAAAAGTCAACGCATCGCACTTAAAAGAGCAACGCTAACCATCACAGTACATAGGCATCACGAGAGGCCCGGCTGCCATGAATGACAGTCTCGACACGCTGAACGCAGTCCACAGCGTCCTCCAGATCGCCCGGGCAGGCAGTTTTCGCGGGGCAATGCGGGCGACCGGCATAGGCTTCCGGACACTCAACGCGCGCATCGGATTCCTTGAAGAAAAGCTGGGCTTCAACATTCTGCACCGCACGCCTGACGGCATCGTGCTGACGTCAGAAGGGCAACAGGTGCTGGAGGGCGCAGAACAGATCGAAGCGATCATCGCGCGCATTCAGCGGCTGGGGAAATCCTTCAATCAAGAGACAGAAGGCGAGGTGATGCTGGCCACGACCGAAGGCATGGGAACCTTCTGGATTTCTCCCCAGATCAAGAATTTCAGCAAGCAGCACCCCAGGATCGCCATCCGCCTTCACCCCAGCATGTCGGTCGCAAACATGCGCCGCTTCGAGATTGACCTGGCGATCCAGGTTCTGGAGCCGGTCTTGCCTGAGATCAAGCGCGTGCGGCTGGCGCGCCTGCATCTGATGCTGGCCGCCGCACCATCCTATATAGCCAAACACGGCAATCCGGGAAAGATCGGCGACTTGAAGGACCATACCTTCGTCTTCCATTCCAACCCGCAGTTCAGCGATCTTGCCCGCATCGAACACGCGGTGGGACGCAAGCTGGAGCAATCGCAGTATCTCGTGTTGCGCAACAGCAGTGCGCATTACTTGTCGATCGACAGTGGCGTTGGCATTGGTTTCATCCCCAGCTACACCTTCGGGATCGGCACGCGATTGGTGCCCCTGGCCGTGCCGCTGCACTATGAACTGGATGTCTGGCTCTGCTTCCACGAGGATGGGCGCAGCACGCCGCGCATTGCCAAGGTGATCGACTGGCTGAACAGCATCTTCGATCCTCGGCTGTATCCGTGGTTCCGGCGGGAGTTTGTGGCCCCCAAGGACTTCGACGCCGTGATCGAGTCAAATGGCGTCAAGCAGCAGATTTTCGATCTCAGCCTGATGCGGTGAAGGCCAAAGCTGCCGTCAGGCCCGCTTACGTTCGATCGCATCCCAGATCGGCACCGCCAGATCGGGTCCACCCAGGCGCTTGATCGCCCTGATGCCGGTGGGAGATGTCACGTTGATCTCGGTGAGATTGCCCCCGATGACATCGATGCCGGTGAACAACAGGCCGCGCTCTTTCAAGACGGGGCCGATACGCTCGCAGATTTCGCGCTCGCGGATGCTCAGTTGCGTCGTCTCCGCTGCGCCACCACGCACCATGTTCGCCCGGATATCGCCAGGCTGAGGTACCCGGTTGACCGCGCCCATGGGCACACCATCAACCAGGATGATGCGCTTGTCGCCATCGACGACCTGAGGCAGGAAGCGCTGGATCACCCATGGCTCCCGCGACACCGCAGCAAACATATCGTAGAGCGGCCCGAAATTAGGGTCATCGGGCCCAACCTTGAAGATTCCCGCGCCGCCATTGCCGTAGAGCGGCTTCATCACGATGGCGCCGTGCTCCTTGCGGAAGGCTTCGATCAAGGCCCTGTCCCGCGCGATCAGGGTCGGCGGCATCAGATCGGGAAACAGCGTGACCATGATCTTTTCCGGCGCATTGCGCACATGGGCTGGATCGTTGATCACAAGCGTGGCCGGATGCACGCGCTCCAGCAAATGGGTCGCAGTGATATAGGACATGTCGAAAGGCGGATCCTGGCGCATCAGCACGACATCGACGGTGTCCAGCGGCCGCATTGATGGCTCGCCAAGGGTAAAATGATCGCCCTCCACGTCGCGGACCTGCAAAGGCTGCATCCGGGCGCTGACGACACCGTCCCACATCGCCAGGCTATCGGTCGTGTAAAATAGCAACGCATGACCACGAGCCTGCGCCTCAAGGAGCAGGGCAAAGGTCGAATCCCCCTTGATCTTGATGTGGGCGATAGGGTCCATCTGGACGGCGACGGTGAGAGGCATCACAGCTCCTGCGTGGGAGTCTGATCTGGGGTTTGTGGGGTCGCGTCGTCAACTGGGAATGATGCGGAACTGCTCTTTGATTGTGGCGTCAAACGCATGAGATCAGTGAACATTGCTTCTGGCTGCGGAATGGCCCCACCCACCCGTCCACAGAGCCAGCCAAACAAGCACTGGCTGCAACGCCAGGCGTGGCCCGTGATACCACCAGTCCAGGGTCCATCCGGCGATCTCGAAGCCCATTGAAACATGCCGGATGTTGGCCGGGAACACACAGACCGCATAGATCGCCAACATCAATCCAGCCGCTTTGCGCCATCGCGGCAGCAGCAGGCCGATGGCTCCTGCGATTTCGAGGAGACCCGTGATCAACACCACCGCCTCTGGAAACGGAATGGCTTCCGGCATGATCAGCAGGAATGGCGCGGGCCACGAGAGATGCGCAAGGCCCGCAACTGCGTAGAGCCATGCCAACAGCACGCGTGCGCCTTCACGCCACGCATTCGCAGACGTCACCGCATTGGACCGAGATTACGGTCCAGGAAACGCACGAGATCGTCCATTATGGGTGTCTGCGCTCTCAACAATCGCGAGAGTGACGTGAGTGTCCCGGCGTGAGAAACCCCGGGATAGATCTTCTCTTCCACGGAAGCTCCAGCCGCACGCAGCCGTGCCGCCAAGGTCCGCGTGTTGCGCGGCAACACCAGAGTATCGGCATCCCCTGTTGCAAGAAACATCGGGGGAGCGTTGGCCCGTATCATGTTGATCGGCTGGGTTTCGGATAACCTGGGCCAGCGACTGAAAGCCGCCTCAGCCGCAGCTGACGTGAAGGGCAGGAAATCATACGGGCCGGACAATCCCGCCACGGCCCTGACACCCTCTCCCTCGACTCCCGCTTTGCTCTGGAACCGGCGATCAAGTCCGAGCATCACGGCATTGTATGCGCCAGCGGAATGTCCAACGACGCCAATGCGCTTGGGATCGCCGCCATAGCGGGAGATGTTGTCACGGATCCAGCGCAGGGCCAGCGCATTGTCGTCGACGAACACCGGAAACAGGACTTCTGGCACCAGACGATAGTCCACGACGACGGTAACGAAGCCCCGCGCTGCCAGTGCACGACCGACAAAGGCATAGTCCTGCCGAGATCCTGTATTCCAGGAACCCCCGTAAATAAACATCACGACTGGTAGGGGGCGTCGACCGCTGATTGGGCCATAAATATCGAGTGTCTGGCGCGAATGCGCGCCGAAGGCCACTCCGTCTGCCAGGCTTTCACTGCCGCCATCACGGCCTGCCACGACGTTGAACGTGCCAACGGGCGTGCAGGAAGCGGCAAGAATTGCAAGAATCCCCGCCCCCACGCGGCGCCGTGAACTCACGTCGGCTGATTTCACGATGCACTCCCGCTGCTTTGTCCATGGGAATACACTGGCAAGACAAGAAAAGATGCAGTGCGCTTCGAATTACGTGATCGTTCCCACATTGACGAGATGCCGGGGCCAACGCCAGGGCGCTACGAGCACGGCGTCGCAGCGGAAGACATGGCTGTCATCCAGCTGCCGGTGCGCGCGGAAGCTGTTCATGGCGCGGCTGATGGTGCGAATCTTGGCTGGCGTGACGGCCGCTGCCGCATCCTCCAGCGTGCGTCTCGCCTTCACCTCGACCGCAACAATCGTCCTTCCGCGCCGCATGATCAGGTCAATCTCGCCAGATGGCGAAAGATAGCGCCGTGCCATGGGCCAATAGCCCTTGAAAACGAGCATCAGCAAGGCCAGCCGCTCGGCATCTGCGCCCGCCAGATTGGCAAGGCTGCGCCGACGGTCTTCGCCGCTAGGTCGGGCCATGGTTTTTCCCCTGAAGCAGGAGCGCCCGTGCGTAAACTTCGCGCTTGGGAAGGCCAAGCTCAGCGGCGGCAACCGCCGCGGCATCCTTGACCGACATCGTTGCGATCAGGGACCGCAGCCTGGCCTCGACATCCGCCTCGCCCGCCGGTTCGACCGCACCGGGAGCACCGACAACCAGGACAAATTCGCCGCGTGGAGCTTCCTGTTCGAAATGGGCGACAATCGTGCTGATCGGGCCACGCACCACTGTTTCGTAGAGCTTCGTCAACTCCCGCGCGGCGGCGGCAGGTCTGTCACCAAGGATGGCCTGCATGTCTGCCAGTGTTTCGCGCACCCTGTGTGGCGCCTCATAAAAGATCAGAGACCCGGGAATATCTGCCAGCGCCCTCAGCCTGCGCTTCCTGTCTCCGGGTTTCGGCGGCAGGAAACCTTCGAAGAAGAAACGATCCACCGGCAGACCTGCGACGACAAGCCCGGCCAGCAGGGCAGAGGCTCCTGGCAGCGGGAAAACCTTGATTCCCCTTCCCGCAGCCCGCATCACCAGAGTGGCGCCAGGATCGGACAGCAACGGCGTCCCAGCATCGCTGATCAGGGCAAGGACGGCACCTTTGCCCAGATCATCCACGATGGTTTCAATCTGCTGATCGCTGGCATGGGCATCAAACCGGCGGATGCGGGTGCGGATGCCATAATGTTCGGCCAGCCGCCGTGCGACCCGTGTATCCTCGGCCAGAATCGCATCCGCGGCAGCCAGCGTGGACAAGGCGCGGATTGTCACATCACCCAGATTACCGATCGGTGTGGCAACCACATGCAGACCCGGAAGCAAGGCACGGGCGGCAACGGATTGTCCCTTGAAGGTCCAGCTCTTCTCTCCCGTGAAGTCAGGCTGCACGTCCGGCATGTCGTCTGTATCTGTCATGGCCGATGCATAGCGCGACCCGTCGGGAGACGGCTATCGTTAACCCTGAAAAATCTTTGGTTTCTTGTTTTTACGCAAATCAATTAACCTGTATTAACGTTGCGGTCTGCTAAGGATGTTCCGTGAACCTGTCCAAGCCATCGTCTGTTGCTTTTTCATCCGTCAGTCGTCGAAGGGTGCTGGCCTTCTCTGGCAGTGCCAGTGTGGCGATGCTGGCTGCGGCGTGTGGCGGCGGTTCCGGCCTTGACCCTCTTCCGGGCGGGCAGCCATCCGCACCACAACCACAAGCTGGCGGCGCAGCGGCTTCCGGCAACACCATCGGCAGTGGTTCGGTGCGCATCGCTCTTGTGCTGCCCCTCTCGGTAGCGGGCGGCATTGGCGCTGCGGCGGGTGCCATCCGCAATGCGGCGGAACTGGCGATGAGCGAGTTCGACAATCCGGAGATCACCGTGCTGATCAAGGATGATCGCGGCGATGCGGGTGCTGCACGCGAAGCGGTGCAGCAGGCCCTGGCCGAAGGTGCGGAGCTGGTGCTTGGACCCTTGACGGCGGCATCGGTGCAGCAATCGTCTCAGCTGACCAAGGCAGCCGGACGCCCGATGATCGCTTTTTCCAGCGACACCAGCGTGGCCCAGCCCGGTGTCTATCTTCTCAGCTTCACGCCACAGACTGATGTTGCCCGTATCGTCGGTTTCGCCGCGAGCCGAGGCAAGAAGTCCTTTGCGGCCCTGTTGCCGGAAGGCGCTTTCGGCAATGTCATCGCGGCAGAATTCCAGCAGCAGGTGGCCGGGCTCAGTCTCACGCAGGGGCCAATCCAGCGCTATGCACCGGGCAAGGCGGCGGAAGCGGCGCGCGCGCTTGCGGCCCAACTCACCGGCGTCGATGCGCTGCTGGTCACTGATCTGACGCCGGATATGGCGCGCACGGCAGATGCCATCGCCACTGCCGGAATCAGGAATGTGCAATTGCTGGGAACCGGCGTCTGGAATGATGCGAGCGTGCTGCAAAAACCTGCAGTGCAGGGCGGCTGGTTCGCGGCACCCGATGCTGTCGGCTTCAATTCCTTTGCCGATCGCTACCGCAAGCGGTTCAACGCCAGTCCAACACGCCTCGCTACAGCAGGCTATGACGCCGTGGCACTGGCAGCTGCCCTCGTGCGCACCCAAGGCAGTGCCCGCTTCTCTGCGCAGACACTGACCAATCCATCAGGCTTTGCCGGGCAGGACGGCGTCTTCCGCTTCCGACAGGACGGGACCAACGAACGCTCCCTGGCCGTGCTGGAGGTCCGGAATCGCGCGGCAAGTGTCATCAGCCCTGCCCCTCGTGGCTTTGGCGGGCAATCCTGAAAAGCTCACGCTTCTTTGGCATCATGGATTGCGCTTCGGTTTCTTTGCGTATAAAGATATGTTTATATGCAAAAGGTATCTCCGATGGTGAGTTCATCAACCCGATCCGCAAAAATCGGGTTCAAGCAGACGCTCGCAGCCCTCGAAGCCTTGGGCGAACCCACGCGGTTGCGCCTTGCCGCCCTGCTCAATGAGGCTGAGCTGACCGTGACGGAGCTGACGACCATCCTTGGCCAGTCACAGCCCCGTGTCTCGCGGCACCTTAAACTGCTGGTCGATGCGGGCCTGCTTGAACGCCACAGGGAAGGTGCCTGGGCCTTCTTCCGCCTGCAGGAAACATCGACCGCTCGACTGGTGCGCGATGCCTTGGCGGCCATGGAACTGTCCGACGCGGTTCTGGCCGCTGACCGTACCAGACTGGCGGAGGTCCGTGCCGAGCGCGCCCGGACGGCTGACACCTACTTTGCACACCATGCCGCTGACTGGGATCAGTTACGGGCGCTGCACGTCGCGGAAACCGAGGTCGAGCAAGCCCTGCTGAAAGCCATCGGCCCAGGTCCGTTCCGTGCCGTCCTCGATCTCGGTACGGGCACGGGCCGTATGCTGTCACTCCTGGCGGGACGCGCCGAACGAGCCGTCGGTGTGGATTCGAGCGCCGCGATGCTGTCCGTCGCACGTTCCAACATTGAGCGTGCGGGCCTCAAGAACGCGCAGGTGCGCCACGGTGATATCTACGCCTTGCCGGTGGAACGCGATGGTTATGACGTCGTGGTGATCCACCAGGTGCTGCATTATCTTGACGATCCTGCGCGCGCCGTGCGCGAAGCCTGCCGTGCCTTGCGACCGGGCGGACAGCTCTTGGTCGTGGATTTCGCGCCCCATGATGTCGAGTTCCTGCGCACTGATCATGCCCACCGCAGGCTGGGCTTTGCTGCGCAGGAAATTAATGACGCACTGACCGAGGCTGGCCTCGTGGACGCTTCCAGCTGCCATGTCGGAACCGATACCTCCACCAAGCTCACCGTCACGATCTGGCAGGCGCGGGATGCCCGCCTGATAGACGACACCAACCGCATTCCCATGCCTTCCATGAGAGAGGTGGCGTAACATGGTTCTCACTCCCTTCCGCCGGAGCCGCGGTGCGTCGACGCGCTCCAAGCTCAAGGTTTCGTTCGAATTCTTCCCGCCAAAATCGGAGGAGATGGAGGCAAACCTGTGGGAATCGATCCACCGGCTTGCGCCGCTTGGTCCCTCCTTTGTTTCCGTCACCTATGGTGCGGGCGGCTCCACCCGTGAGCGCACGCACAACACGGTGGCCAAGATCGTGACGGATACAGCCTTGAAGCCAGCGGCGCACCTGACCTGCGTTGCTGCCACCAAGGACGAGATCAATGACGTCATCCGTGACTACCGGTCTGCCGGAATTCGCCATATCGTGGCGCTGCGCGGCGATCCGCAGACAGGAGCGGGCACGGCCTATCAGCCGCACCCTGGCGGTTATACCGATACGCCCGACCTGATCCGCGGCATCAAGACGATCGGTGACTTCGAGGTCTCGGTTTCGGCGTATCCGGAGAAGCATCCGGAAAGTCCGTCGCTCGATGCCGATATCGAATTGCTCAAGCGCAAGGTCGATGCCGGTGCGACGCGCGCCATCACGCAGTTCTTCTTCGAGAACGACTTCTACTTCCGCTATCTCGACAAGGCACATGCGGCAGGCATCGATATTCCGATCATCCCCGGCATCATTCCTGTCTTGAACTTCAAGCAGGCCGCGAACTTCGCCACGCGCTGCGGCACCCATGTGCCCCAATGGCTGGCCGACCGTTTCGAGGGCCTTGATGATGATCCGGCCACGCGCAAACTCATCGCAGCTGCCATCGCGGCCGAACAGGTGACGGACCTGATCGACCGGGGCGTGACGGACCTTCATTTCTACACCATGAACCGCGCCGACCTTGTCTATGCGATCTGCCATCTCGCCGGTGTGAAGGGCGAGCAGCCCGCAAAGGCCGTGGCGGCTTAGTTCTGATGTTGTTCTTTTCCCTCGGGAGAAGGAAGGAGTGAAGAATATGTCTCATCCCAAGGCCAATGGCCCCGAAGTCCGCGCCGCCCTCACCGCTGCTGCCCGCGCACGCATCCTCGTGCTCGATGGCGCGATGGGCACTGAAATCCAGGACCGCAAGTTCTCGGAAGCGGATTTCCGGGGCGAGCGCTTTCAAGGCTGGAACCATGATCTCAAGGGCAACAACGACCTGCTGATCCTGACGCAGCCCGATGCGATCCGCGACATTCACCTCGATTATTTCCTGGCGGGCGCGGATATCGTGGAGACCAACACCTTCTCGTCCACGACCATTGCCCAAGCCGATTATCACATGGAATCGCTCGCCTACGAGCTAAACCTTGAGGGCGCGCGGCTGGCCCGTGACGCGGCTGTCGAGGCGCAGAAGCGTGACGGCCGTCGCCGCTTCGTCGCGGGAGCCATCGGACCTACCAACCGCACGTTGTCGATCTCGCCCGACGTCAACAACCCAGGCTACCGCGCCGTGACCTTCGACGAGGTGCGCCTCTCCTACAACGAGCAGACACGCGGGCTGATCAATGGCGGCGCGGAACTGATCCTGATCGAAACCGTCTTCGACACGCTCAATGCCAAGGCGGCCATCGTGGCGGTTCTTGAAGCGTTCGAGAGCGAAGGCGTTGATCTCCCCATCATGATCTCCGGGACCATCACGGACCTGTCGGGGCGGACATTGTCGGGCCAGACACCAAGCGCGTTCTGGCATTCGATCCGCCATGCCAACCCGTTCACCATCGGGCTGAACTGTGCCCTTGGTGCCAAGGAAATGCGGGCGCATCTGGCGGAAATCTCGCGGGCGGCCGACACCTTTGTCTGCGCCTATCCCAATGCGGGCCTGCCCAATGAGTTCGGCCTCTATGACGAAAGCCCGGAATACATGGCCTCACTGATCGCGGACTTCGCCGACAGCGGCCTCGTCAACATCGTTGGCGGCTGCTGCGGCTCGACACCGGCCCATATCCGCGCCATCGCGGAAGCCGTGCAGGGCAAGACGCCACGACCCATCCCCGATGTCCCGCAGGTGATGAAGCTCTCCGGGCTTGAGCCTTTCTCGCTGACGGAAAACATCCGCTTCGTGAACGTGGGGGAGCGCACCAACGTCACGGGCTCGGCCAAGTTCCGCAAACTGATCAAGGATGACAAATACGATGAAGCGCTCGACGTGGCGCGGGACCAGGTCCAGAACGGCGCACAGATCATCGACATCAACATGGATGAAGGCTTGCTTGACGCCGAAAAGGCGATGACGACCTTCCTCAACCTCATCGCGGCGGAACCGGATATCGCCCGCGTGCCCGTGATGGTGGATTCGTCCAAGTTCCATGTGATCGAGGCTGGGCTGAAATGCGTGCAGGGCAAGGCCATCGTCAACTCGATCTCCATGAAGGAGGGTGTGGAGAAGTTCGTTGCCGAGGCGAAAACCGTGCGGCGCTACGGCGCAGCGGTTGTGGTCATGGCCTTCGACGAGTTGGGTCAGGCGGACACGTTCGAGCGCAAATCTGAAATTTGTGCCCGCGCGTACAAGATTCTGACGGAACAGGTTGGCTTCCCGCCCGAGGACATCATCTTCGACCCCAATGTCTTCGCGGTCGCCACCGGCATCGACGAGCACAACAACTACGGCGTCGACTTCATCAACGCGGTGGAGTTTATCAGGACCAACCTTCCCCATGCCCATATCTCGGGTGGCATCTCGAATCTCTCCTTCTCGTTCCGCGGCAATGAGTCGGTGCGCGAGGCGATGCATTCCGTGTTCCTGTATCATGCCATCGCCAAGGGAATGGACATGGGCATCGTCAATGCAGGCCAGCTTGCGGTCTACGAGAACCTCGCCCCAGAGCTGCGAGGGTTGTGCGAAGACGTCGTGCTCAACCGCCGCGCGGATTCGACCGAGCGGCTGCTGGATGCCGCCCCCCGCTTCGCTGCCCATGGCAAACAGGGCGAGGCGAAAAACGACAATATCGAATGGCGCTCGTGGCCGGTAGAGAAGCGGTTGGAGCACGCGCTCGTCAACGGTATCACCGAGTACATCATCGCGGACACGGAAGAGGCGCGCCTTGGCGTCACGCGCCCGCTGCACGTCATCGAAGGGCCTCTGATGTCAGGCATGAACGTGGTGGGCGATCTCTTCGGCGCGGGCAAGATGTTCCTGCCGCAGGTCGTGAAATCTGCACGCGTGATGAAGCAGTCCGTTGCCCATCTTGAACCCTTCATGGCGAAAGAGCGCGAAGAAACCGGGCAGGCCGACAAACCGGCGGCAGGCAAGGTGCTGATGGCAACGGTGAAGGGCGATGTGCATGACATCGGCAAGAACATCGTTGGCGTGGTCCTGCAATGCAACAACTATGAGGTCATCGACCTGGGCGTCATGGTGCCCGCCGCGCGGATTCTCGACGAGGCAAAGAAGCATGGTGTCGACATCATCGGCCTCTCCGGCCTAATCACGCCGTCATTGGACGAAATGGTGCATGTCGCAGCCGAGATGGAGCGCGAGGGCTTCACCATTCCGTTGTTGATCGGCGGCGCGACCACGTCACGCGTGCATACGGCGGTCAAGATCAATCCGGGATATGCCAAGGGGCAAACCGTTTATGTCACGGATGCCTCCCGCGCCGTCGGCGTGGTGTCGTCCCTGCTGAACGAAGACAACCGCGATGCCTATATCGAAACCGTGCGGGCAGAATACGTGAAGGTGGCTGACGCCCATGCCCGTGCCGAGCGCGACAAGCAGCGCTTGCCGCTGGCGAAGGCAAGGAGCAACCCCTTCCGTATCGACTGGACAGATTACAGCGTGGCGAAACCGACCTTCACCGGTGTGCGCACGATCTCGACGCAGAGCCTTGAAGAACTGGTACCCTTCATCGATTGGACACCTTTCTTCCAGACCTGGGAACTGAAGGGGCGCTTTCCCCAGATCCTGGAGGATGAAAAGCAGGGCGAGGCTGCCCGCGCACTCTACGAAGACGCGAAAGAGATGCTGAAGCGCATCGTCGACGAACGCTGGTTCCAGGCCAAGGCCGTGATCGGCTTCTGGCCGGCCAACACGGTTGGCGACGACATTCACCTGTTCAAGGGCGAGAGCCGTCAGGAGCAACTCGCGGTGTTCCATACGCTCCGCCAGCAACTCTCCAAACGCGACGGCCGCTCCAACACGGCGATGAGCGACTTCGTGGCCCCCAAGGCTTCCGGTGTGGCGGACTATATCGGTGGCTTCGTGGTGACGGCAGGCATTGGCGAGGACGAAGTGGCAAAGCGCTTCGAAGGAAAGAACGACGACTATTCGTCGATCATGGCCAAGGCACTTGCGGACCGGCTCGCCGAAGCCTTCGCAGAGTTCATGCACATGAAGGTCCGCCGAGAGTATTGGGGCTATGCGAGTGATGAGTCCATCTCGACCGAGGCTCTGCTGATGGAAGAATACCGGGGCATCCGCCCTGCTGCAGGCTATCCGGCGCAGCCCGACCATACGGAAAAGGCAATGCTGTGGAAGCTGCTTGAAGCCGACAAGAAGATCGGCGTCACACTGACGGAGAGCTTCGCTATGTGGCCGGGATCATCGGTCTGCGGACTCTACATCGGCCATCCCGATGCGCATTATTTCGGTGTCGCCAAGGTCGAGCGCGACCAGGTCGAGGACTATGCGCTGAGGAAGGGCATGGACATCATTGACGTCGAGCGCTGGCTGGCCCCTGTCCTCAATTATGAACCCGCAGACTACCGGGTGATGGCAGCGGAGTAACACCCGCAGCGGGCAGGCGGGATGCTGCCCGTGGGGTAAACCAGCGGTGAATCCAATCCACGCGAATTCAAGGACCGCTTGCACGGTCTATGAAGAACTTTATGCGATTATCATCGGCAGGGGTCCATACTCACAGGAGTAAGGCATGTCGATTCACACGAGCATTCTGCGGCGCCTGACACGCGACCAGAAGGGCAACGTTTCATTGATGTTCGCGGTTTCGCTTATCCCGATGGTGGGAGCGGCGGGCGCGGCCATCGACTATTCACGTGCCTCCAATGCACGCGCTAAGATGCAGTCCGCACTGGATGCCGGAGCGATTGCGGCGGCCAAGGATTTCACAGTCCTGACCAGTGCCCAGATCAAGCAGAGGGTCGAGAGTTTTCTGACCACACTGCCTGCTTCGCAATTCTCGGTCCAGCCAACCGTGTCCGTGCTTTCGAACGACCCCAACGTCGTGTCGGTTCTGGCCAGTGCCTGCGTCAAGTCGATGTTCAACAGCGTTGTTGCCGGGGTCAACCCCTGCGTTCAGACGCGGTCCGACGTGGAGCGCCCGACGGAGAACTATCTCGAGATCGCCCTTGTGCTCGACAACTCGGGTTCGATGTCGGGAACCAAGATCGACGCGGCGAAAACGGCTGCCAAGAACTTCACCAATTCCGTCTTCAATGGCCAGACCGATCCCCAGAAGGTCAAGGTGGCCGTCGTGCCCTTCACTCTGACGGTCAATGCGGGCACGGGTATGAATACAGTGACCGACCCCAACCTGGACCGATCCGGTCAGTCGTCGATCCATTGGGAGAACCTTCTTCCTACCGGCGTCGCGCCGCCCGCAGGTGTCACGTCGCGGTTCAGCCTCTACCAGCAGCTCGGCGAAACCTGGACGGGCTGTTTCGAGATGCGCCCTGGTGCCTGGGGCGTGAACGATGCCGCGCCAACCGCCGGCATAGGTGACAGCCTTTTCGTCCCCATGTTTGCACCTGACGAGCCAGGGCCGCGCGGTGCGACCTGGGTGCGAGCCAACCTGCTCAACCAGCAGGGCAATGGCAGCAGCTATGACTTGAACAACAGCTACCTCAACGACGATGGCAGCGAAACAATCAACTACGACGGGTCGACGGGCAAGGAAACCAGCGCGACCCGCGCGGCCTGTACGCCGTCGACCGCCACCAATTTTGCCCTGCCCTTCAGTTCGCCGACGGCAAACTGGCAGGACAAGAACTGGCTCGGCCGTTCCGCCTCCAACATCTGCCGATACAACCTCGTCAACACGTCCGGAGGTGCCAGCGGTCGCAAGAGCATCGCCAACACCGGTGGCATGGCGAATGGTGCCGGACGTGGCCCCAACTACATGTGCAATGCCCGCCCGCTGCAGCGCCTGACCGCGACACAAGCCAATGCGATTGCCAAGATCAACGAGATGACCGCCGACGGCAACACCAACATTCTCGAAGGACTGATGTGGGGCTGGCGCACGATTTCACCCAACGCGCCCTATGGCGATGGCCGCGTCTACAATTGGAATTCCCAGACCGCGATCGGCCCTGGCAGCGTTATTCGCAACCGGAAATTCATCATCCTCATGACAGACGGTGACAACTATTGGGCTGACCAGAGCAATCCGAACAAGTCGATCTACTCACCCTTCGGCTACTATCGCAACAACCGCCTGCAGGCCGGCATCAACAATGACTGGGATGCAACGCTGGCGATGAATGCGAAGACGCGCACGGCCTGCGACAACGTCAAGGCGCTGCGTGACAAGGACAACAACGAAGCCGTGAAAATCATCACCATCGGCTTCAGCACGGCCGGTCAGCAGATTTCGGCAACCGGCTTGCAACTGTTGCAGGATTGCGCCTCCATGGAAGGCGGCCAGCGCCTGTTTTACACGGCGACCAATGCCACCGAATTGAACCAGGTGTTCGCGGTCATTGCCTCGAACATAGGCAAGCTGAAACTCACCCGCTGAGTTCTGACCAGACTATTCATCAACCCTCCGTGATCCGATCAGATCGCGGAGGGTTTCGATTGTGGAGCGGTCGGCGATGCCATCCACCCTTTCCGGACGAAAATGGCGCTGGAAGGCCGTGACGGTGAACTCGGTTAATTCGTCGAAGATACCCGTCACCGGAAGATCATAGCCATAGAGTGCCAGCATGGCCTGCAAGGCCTCAATCGGCGCACCCTCCTCGCCACGCTGCAGAAAACGACCGCTCGCAATGGCGTGCGGCTTGACCCAGTGCCCCACGCCATTGGTGGCGAGACTATCCCAGGGGAACAGCTCGCCGGGATCCCGTTTGCGCAATGGTGCCATGTCGGAGTGCGCGATCACGCGATCCGGGCGGATCGACCAGCGCGTCACGATGTCCTTGCACAGCGCGATGACCGCCTCGATCTGGACATCGGGAAAGAGCTTGTAGCCGTGGTCGTGGCCGGGATTGACGATCTCGATGCCGATCGAGGCCGAATTCATGTCCCGCTCGCCCTGCCAGCAGCCTGCACCCGCGTGCCAGGCGCGGCGTTCTTCCGGCACGAGTTGCCAGATCCTGCCGTCCTCGAAGACGAGGTAATGGGATGAAACCATGCTCAGTGGATTGCACAGCTGGTGCAACGCCACGGGTCCATCCGTCATGCCGGTATAATGCAGCACGAGGCTGTTCGGCCGCATGGCATCCTTGCGCTCGCCGTGATTGGGCGAAGGATGCAATTTCACGACACAGGCGCTATCGGGCTTCGGCAGGTTCATTCAGGTGTCCAGGAACTGCTGGCGGACCAAACAAGGGCCGCCCATTCCATCCCGGATCGGCACCCCCTCGGCAAGAGGAAAGTGCCGGTCAGTCACTGGCTCAGTTTCCTGCCTGAGTATTCTGGCTCAGTTTCCTTGGCGACGGCGGGGATCGGTCGCATTGCCGACAAGACCACCGACTGCAGCACCGGCTGCGGCACCG
Source organism: Hyphomicrobiales bacterium (assembly GCA_031378805.1). Taxonomy (GTDB): domain Bacteria; phylum Pseudomonadota; class Alphaproteobacteria; order Rhizobiales; family Beijerinckiaceae; genus JADCCX01. Next base: position 19,860 of record JANNEO010000090.1, on the reverse strand, counting down.
ACACCAACGCCGACCCAGGTGCCTGTGAGCGCCCCACCGGCAACGCCACCCACAGCGCCGCCAATTGCCGCGCCGCTGATGGTCCGTTCGGTTCCAGAACAGGCGGTTGCCCCGCCGGCAAGGGCAACGACGGCCCCGATCATGAGAAACTTACGCATGACTGCAACTCCACTATTGGCTCCCCAGCCATCACGGCAGTTTCGACGCAATCTCTTAAAATCTCATCAACCTTGCCAAAACAAAAAAACGCCGCCCTCCGAAGAGCGCGGCGTTGAAAGTCAGTCGCCTGAGCCAAATTACCGGCGTGAGCAGAAAGCGTTGCCGTTGGCATCATAACGCACATAAGGCGCGTAGCCTGGGCAAGACGCCTGCGCCGGAGTCGTCGCCGCACCGACGATCGCACCGCCCGCGGCACCGATCACGCCGCCAGCGACCGCGCCACCGATGCGGCCTGTTGCCAGACCGCCTATGGCAGCACCGGCTGCGCCGCCGATCAAGGCTCCGCCTGCTGCGCGCTCACCTGGCGTGTTGCAGGCTGCCAAACCACCAACCGTCAACACGACCGCAGCGATCACAAAAAACTTCTTCATGGACCATCTCCCTTGATAAACGCGCCCCGTCGAAAAGACATATCGGCTGCTGAACAGAACGTGAAGAGGGCGCGTGAGTCAAATTTTTCCGCCATTCCTCCCGCGAGAGCATCATGGACGGCAATATGTAGCATGTCGAATTGGCATTGGTTGGTGTTTCCTGACCATGCTCAAAGCAGGCTCCATCCAGGATGTTCTGTACTCTTAGGAATACCATGTCGCGGGAATCACTCGGCCTTCTTCTCGGTTTTCTCGGTGTCGTGATCTTTGGTGCCACACTGCCTGCGACACGGGCCGCTGTTGCCGATCTCGCGCCTTGGTTCGTCACCACGGGCAGGGCTGCGGTGGCTGGCCTGCTGGCTGCAGTTGTGCTGGCCGCCCTGCGCCGCCCTGCGCCGGACAAGGCCCTCTGGCGCGATCTGATTGTGGCCTCCTTCTGTGTCACGCTCGCCTTTCCCGGCCTGATCGGGCTTGCCATGCAGACCGTCCCGGCGAGCCATGGAGGTGTCGTGCTTGGAATCCTGCCGCTTGCGACGGCTCTCTTCGCCGCCATCTTCAACGGCGACCGCCCATCGCGCGCCTTCTGGTTCTGGAGCGCGGCGGGTGCTGCGCTGGTGGTGGCATTCTCGCTCAGGGAATCCGACCTGAAAGTGACGGCGGGCGACGCTTACCTGTTCCTGTCGGTCTTTGCGGCCGCCCTTGGCTACGTGTTCTCGGCAAGGATCGCACGCCACATGCCGGGCTGGGAGGTGATCAGCTGGGCCGTTGTGGTGGCCTTGCCGGTGACGCTGCCACTCGCATTCTGGCTGCAACCCATTGATCCTGGAGCCGTGCGCTTCAGTGCCTGGATCGGTTTTGGCTATGCTGCCGTGTTCAGCATGTATCTCGGCTTCTTCCCCTGGAATGCCGGTCTTGCCATGGGCGGTGTCGCGCGCGTCAGCCAGGTGCAACTGCTCCAGACCTTCGTGACTCTGGGTGTTTCAGCAGCGTTGCTGGGTGAGCAGATCGATCTTGTGACGCTTGTGTTCGCAGTCGCCGTTGTGGGGGTTGTCCTGCAAGGCAGAAGAGCCCCTGTCACAAGGGCCTATCGGTAACGCTTTTGCAGGAGTTCAAAGGTCAGCCGTGCCGCCTGCGGCTCGCCGCCTTCCGGACGGCCCGGTTTGGCGGAGGGTACCCATCCATAGATGTCGAAATGCGCATGGGAAATGCCAGGCGCCACGAAACGCCGCAAGAACAGCGCTGCCGTGACAGAACCCGCCATGCCGCCGGAGCCAGTGCTGGAGAGGTCCGCGATCTTGGAATCGAGCATACGGTCATAGGCGGGCCAGAGCGGCAATCGCCAGACGGGATCGTTGACAGCTTCACCTGCCGCAGCGATCTCCTGGGCCAAGGCGTCGTCGTCGCTATAGAAAGGCGGCAGATCGGGGCCGAGCGCTACGCGGGCAGCACCCGTCAAGGTGGCATAGTCGATCAGCAGGTCCGGCTTCTCCTCGCAGGCCAAGGTCAGTGCATCGGCCAGAATCAGACGCCCCTCGGCATCGGTGTTGCCGATCTCGACGGTCAATCCCTTGCGGCTGCGGATGACATCGCTGGCGCGAAAGGCATTGCCGGCAATCACGTTCTCGACGATGGGGACAAGCAGCCGCAGCCGCACCTTCAGCTTCGCCGCCATGATCATGCGTGCCGCCGTGATGGCTGTCGCGGCACCACCCATGTCCTTCTTCATCAGGAACATGCCGGCACTGGGCTTGATGTCGAGTCCGCCCGTGTCGAAGCAGACACCCTTGCCCACCAGTGTCACCCTGGGATGCATCGGATTGCCCCAGGTGATATCGACCAGGCGGGGCGCCTCGACCGAAGCCCTTCCCACAGCGTGGATCAGTGGGAAGTTCTTCTTCAGTAACTGATCGCCCACCACGGTCACGGCCTTCGCGTCGAAGGTTCGGGCCAGATCGATCGCTGCCAAGGCAAGCGCGGAGGGCGTCATGTCGTTGGCGGGGGTGTTGATGAGATCACGTCCCGCGCACACGGCATCGGCGATCAGGTTCGCGCGGTCGCGGATCGACTTGTCTGCCACGACGATGGAGGCTGGCTTGCGGGCCTCCGCCTTATAGCGGCTGAAGCCATAGGAGCCCAGACGCCAGGCCAGCGCGGCTTGTGCCAGATTTTCTGGCGGCGTCGAGAAATGATAGGTGCCAAGGGGCAGTTCCCGAGGCAATCGTCCGACAAGGAATGGATCGCCACCGGCTTCAGGGAGGCCAAGGATGGCTCCGCCGAGCTGTCCAGCCGCGCCCGGTAACAGCGCAAGGGCCCCTGCTTTCGGTGCATATCCAAGCGCCTTGAGATGTAACTGCGTGGAAGTTGGCATGGACGCTGTCAGCGCGTCATAGGCCGCCATGGTCGTGAGATGAATGGGAGTGGAGGAGGATGCTTTGGCAACAAGGCTCATGTCAGCTCCCGCTCCCGCCTGACAGAATCAGCGCAATCGCACCACCAATGAACGCGATGACCCGCGTCTGTGTCGGAACCGAGGTCATGACCGGCAGGCCACGGGCATACGCGGCGTCAAGATCAAACAACAGAATGACGATGAGCAAGGGCATCAGTGGTGGAACGACCCCGAACAAGGCCGATGACTGCTGTCCCAACAGGCCCAGGACGGCCCCCGCGAACACACAAAAGGCAATAAAGAGATGATCGAAACGCATGGCTCTGGCTTACATGGATTGACCGCGGAGACAAGACGGCAACAATGCCCTAGCAGCTCCGCCCATTGCGCGATTGACAGGGGAACCCGACCTGGCCGAGCATGTTACTCGGAGTATCCATGACCGGCGTGGGAGGAACTTCGCCAGGAGAATGTGATATGCGTGGTGTAGGACAAGCGGTGGTTTCTGCCTTGTTTGGGGCAGGCATTCTGATCGGGATCGGATCAGCGGATGCGCGGGCCCAGACGACGGATCTTATTTTTTGCAACAAGACCGGATCAAAGATTTCCATAGCTGTGGCCTGGATCAACCCCGCAACCAACAAATGGATGATGGGCGCGTGGTATTCCCGCAATCCCGGCGAGTGCAAGTCACACGGTTCGGTCAAGCCTGGGCTGTTCTATTATTACGCCGAAAAGGTGGGGCAAGATTTCCACTGGCCGGCCAAGGCCAATGTCGACAAGACCTACTGCGTCCCGGTGAACGGCGTGCGTGAAATGACGAGCGGCGCGTGCGGACAGGGAGAACGGAACCTCGGTTTCCAGGGCAAGGTCAGCACGGCTGGCAAATATACGTTCAGCTTCAACTGACCTAACCGATATTGCAGGAAGTGGGGTCGGACGACCTCACCCCTCACTTTTTTTCACCACGCCCAATGCGGCCTGTGCCGCCGCCAGCCGGGCGATTGGCACGCGGTAGGGCGAACATGAGACGTAGTCGAGACCGACCGTCTCGCAGAACATGATGGAGGCCGGGTCGCCGCCGTGTTCACCGCAGATGCCCAGCTTGATGTCGGGCCGGGTCTTGCGTCCACGTTCCACCGCGAGCTTGACGAGTTCGCCCACGCCTTCCTGGTCCAAGGTCACGAACGGATCATGGGCCAAAATGCCCCGTGCCTTGTAGAAGCCCAAGAAGTTGGCGGCATCATCCCGACTGATGCCAAGCGTTGTCTGTGTCAGATCGTTGGTGCCGAAGGAGAAGAACTCGGCTGATTTAGCGATGTCACCCGCCACGATGGCAGCGCGTGGCAACTCGATCATCGTGCCGACCTGATACTCGATACGCTGACCCGTTTCCTTGGCGACGGCGGCGGCCATGGCATCGATGCGCTCCTTCACCAGATCGAATTCCGGCTTGGTCATGACCAGCGGCACCATGATTTCCGGCACCACGAGCTTGCCCGTCTTCATGCCCGCACCGATGGCAGCCTCGAAAATGGCCCGTGCCTGCATCTCGGCGATCTCGGGATAGGCGACGGCCAGGCGGCAGCCACGGAAGCCGAGCATCGGATTGAACTCATGCAGTTCAGCGTTGCGCTGGCGCAGCTTCTCGACAGAAATGCCAAGGCCCTTGGCAACATCCTGCATTTCGGCTTCCGAATGCGGCAGGAACTCGTGCAGGGGCGGATCGAGCAGACGGATCGTCACGGGCAGGCCGGACATGATCTCGAAGAGGTCGGTGAAATCCTCCTTCTGCATCGGCAGCAACTTGGCAAGCGCCGTGCGGCGACCCTTCTCGTCGTCGGCGCAGATCATCTCGCGCATGGCGATGATGCGCTCTTCGTCAAAGAACATGTGCTCGGTCCGGCACAGGCCGATACCTTCCGCACCGAATTTGCGGGCGTTGCGGGCATCAAGTGGCGTCTCGGCGTTGGTGCGCACCTTCATGCGGCGCACCTTGTCGGCCCAGCCCATCAGCGTGGAGAATTCACCGGACAGCTCCGGCTCCCGCATCTTGACGAAGCCCTTCAGAACCTCGCCGCTGGAGCCATCGATGGTGATCATGTCCCCCTCGGTGAACGTATTGCCGCCCACGATCATGGTCTTCTTGGCGTAGTCGATTCGGATCGATCCTGCCCCAGACACACATGGCTTGCCCATGCCGCGGGCGACAACAGCGGCATGGGAGGTCATGCCACCGCGCGTGGTGAGAATGCCCTCCGCAGCGTGCATCCCATGGATATCCTCGGGCGAAGTCTCGACACGGCAGAGGATAACCTTCCGGCCGGCCTTCTTGGCCTCCTCGGCGGACGCCGAATCGAAGACGATCGCGCCCGATGCCGCGCCCGGAGAGGCGGGCAAGCCCGACGCAATCCGGTTGCGCTCCGCCTTGGGATCGATGGTTGGGTGCAGCAACTGGTCCAGCGCCAGCGGCTCGATCCGCAAAATCGCTTCTTCCTGCGTGATCAAGCTTTCGCTCGCCAGATCCACGGCGATTTTCAGTGACGCCTTGGCCGTGCGCTTGCCGTTGCGGGTCTGCAGCATCCACAGCTTGCCGCGCTCAACCGTAAACTCCATGTCCTGCATGTCACGGTAATGCTTCTCGAGAATGCCGTAGATGCGGACGAGCTCCTGGTACGCCTCTGGCATCGCGGCTTCCATGGAGGCCTTGTTCGAACCAGCCGCAAGCCGCGCCGATTCCGTAATGTCCTGGGGTGTGCGGATGCCCGCCACCACATCCTCGCCCTGCGCGTTGATCAGGAATTCACCGTAAAGCGCCTTCTCGCCAGTCGAAGGATTGCGCGTGAAGGCAACGCCGGTCGCCGATGTCTCACCCATGTTGCCAAACACCATGGCCTGCACGTTGACAGCCGTGCCCCAGGACGCAGGAATATCGTGCATATCGCGGTACTTGATCGCCCTGGCATTCATCCATGAGCCAAACACGGCGCCAATCGCACCCCAGAGCTGTTCCGCCGGATCCTGCGGGAAGGGCTTGCCGAGCTTTTCCTGCACCATCGACTTGTATTGCGGGATCAGCGCCTTCCAGTCTTCCGCCTTGAGGTCGGTGTCGAGCGTGAGGTTGCGGCGGTCCTTGTAGTCTTCGAGGATGTCCTCGAAGTGATGGTGGTCGATGCCCAGCACCACGTTGGAATACATCGTGATGAACCGTCGATAGCTGTCATACGCGAAGCGGTCTCCACCTCCCGCGGCCAACGCTTCCACGGTGGTGTCGTTGAGACCGAGATTCAGGACCGTATCCATCATGCCAGGCATGGAAGCCCGCGCACCTGAGCGCACAGAGACCAGCAGGGGATTCCTGGTGTCACCAAAGACGCGTCCGGTCAGTTTGCCCACATGGGCAAGGGCTGCGTCCACATCAGCCTGCAGCGTTGCCGGATATGTCTCGCCGTTGTCGTAGTAATAGTTGCAAACCTCGGTCGGAATCGTGAAGCCGGGGGGAACCGGAAGGCCGAGATTGGACATTTCCGCGAGGTTGGCACCCTTGCCACCCAGCAGATTCTTCATGCCGGACTCGCCTTCGGCCTTGCCGTCACCGAAGGTATAGACCCACTTCGCCATTGCAACCCCCGTCATCAACGCCCGAAGCAGGTAACCATCCGCATTCAGGGATTCCATGTGCGCCCTCCTGCCCGAAAGGCGCTGATATTGCAATGCAGCAAATGGCTTGGGTGGGATGAACGGATGTTGAATGGGTCAGCAAAGATTCGACCGAACCGAGGTGTGAATCAGGCACTTTTTTCCTTTGGTTGATCACGTGGCGCAGTCCTTTAATGCCTATTTTTCAATCGCCTGCTGAATGTATTCTGGGCGCTTCGCTCATTTTTTAAAATTTCCGCAGGTCTCAGTGTTGCTGCGATGCAACATGCTGGATTGAACACGTTCGTTTCGGGTTTTACCGCTTGATCAACGACGCAACGTCGAACACCTCTGCTGAAAGTGGTCTGTTCAGGAGCTGCAAAATGGTTCGTAAAATCGTCGTGGCTTTCGGAGTACTCGCAATTTCCGCAACCGCCTCATTCGCGGCGGATGTGCCACGCGGCACGAAAAAGCCAACGCCTCCGCCCGCCCCCTCTGCAACGTGCAAGGAAACCTCGGCACTTCCAACCGACGTCTTCGGTTTCACAACGGGCTCGGATGTGAATGATCTCGGTGCCACATCGGCTGCCCTTGAATACAATGGCAACTACGGTACGCGCTTCGGCAAGCTGAATGGTCATCTGCTGAAGGCGCAGGTCTCCTACTCTCCGTTCCCGTGCGTCGAGATCGGCCCGACCATCCAGGGCTTTACCTCGAATGCCCGGTTCAACACCTTCGGTTTCGATACGCGCCAGTATGGCGGAACGGTCGAGATGAAATACAAGCTGCTGGGTCGCGCCACCCATGGCGTCGGCCTCACCATCACGTCGGAACCCGGCGTGTTCAGCCGCCAGTACAAGTCGGGCTTTGCTGACGCGCTGGGCAATCCATTCCAGCCCCGGGGCAATCTGGTGTCGAACCTGGCACGCGTGCTGATCGATTTCGAGCTGGTCAAGGACAGGCTTTATGGTGCCATCAACCTTGAGCACAGCGCCGTCTGGGATGATCCTGTGAGCCAGAGCGCGGGACTTGGCTTTGCTGCGCCAGGCTACGCTCGGTTCTCAAACGTCAACATCCGCGCGGCTCTGGCCTACAAGGTGACGGATGCATTCTATATCGGTGCTGAAGCATCGCATCAGCGCGCCTACACCGGCATTTTCATGAAGCAGGAACTTGGCAATGCTTGGTTCGCAGGTCCGACGTTCTACTGGCAGGCGACAGAGAAGCTTGCAGTCACTGGCGCGTATAATTATCAGTTCGCCGGGCAGACACGGGATGCGTTCAATGCCATCGGTGCATCGAGCAAGAGCGTGGATCTGATCAATTTCAATCGCCACCTCGCCAAACTGAAGCTTGCCTACAGCTTCTGATCGCTGCGGGTCGAGGCATTCACCTATGATTTGATGAAAGCGGTCCTTGGGGCCGCTTTCTTTTTTGCAGCACGACAGATCCCAGGCAAAGGCTGAAAACCACGACGCTTACTGGCAGAACTTTGAGCGACCGTCCCTGCCGCGTTGCTCGATATCGACATGGATATGATTGGCATGGGCCGCATCCGATCCCGGTCCCAGAACCGTGGAGAAGACACCGCAAGCCGCAGCCCGGTATGCCGCCATGAAGCGGACTGCTTCCGGGCCATCCGGCTTTTCGACATTCAGCTTCCTGCCCCCAAGCACCTCCACAGCCATCGTATCGACGGCATTGCCCTGGCCGTGGCTCGACATTTTCGCGCCGACTTGGCGGTTGCGTGGACGGCATTCGTAACCAGGCCCGGTGCTGACAGCGACCAGTTCCTTGCCGGTGATGCCAAGGGCGAGCGGCGCGGCAATATCGCTGGTGAAGCGTGCGAAGCGTTCCGCCATGGCGCAGGACAGGGTTGGACGGTCCGGGAAGCGAATACGGCGTTCCTTCAGGGCGGGATCGGCCACCGACAGCAAAACGACAGGATCTACGATCGTGCAGGCGGCGTCGGGTGTTTTGGCGGGGGGTGTTGCGCGTTCAACGGCTATGCCCGCTTTTGCAAGGCGAGCGGCGCAATCCTCGCTGCTCGAACTGGCCATGCCTGATCTTGCGGGATCAGGTTCCGCACGAACGCGCGATGATCCTGCAGCCAGCGCGAGAAGCAAAAGGACAATGATGGCTGTCGCAAGGACAGGGGGCGATATTCGCATGACGGTCATCTCAGGCATCATCGCGGCTATTCCATGGCCCTGACTGCCCTCACTCCGCACTGAAGAAGCCCATGCGGCGCAAAGCCTGCATCAAGACGTGGCGACCCGACAGGCTTTCTGGGCCTGCGACACGCTTGGCTGAATGCACGGTCCAAGGCGCTTTCACGTTCATCTTCTCGCGTGCGTAGAATATCGCCATCGCCTTGTTGTAGCGCTGGATGGCTTCATCCTGGTGTTCCAGATCGTAGTGTCCTTGATGAAGCACGGCTTCCTGAGGCAGGCGCGGCTTGACCGAGCCGCCATGACCTTCCGCCGCATAGCCCACGCAAAGGCCGAAAACGACGGCACAGGCCGGCGGCAAGGTGAGAAGTGCGGCCAATTCCTCGGGCTTGTTGCGCATTCCACCGATATAGACCGTGGAGAGCCCGAGGCTTTCGGCTGCAACTGTGGCGTTTTGCGCGGCGAGCGAGGCATCGATGGCGGCGCACAGGAACATCTCGAACGTGTCGTTGCCAGCACGAGGAATGTTCTCCTGCACGGCCACGCGGTCGAGACGGGCGAGATCCGCCAGGAACAGCAGGAACACGGGGCATTGCTCGATATGGGCCTGACCACCAGACATCACGGCACATTGTGCCTTGATAGCCGGATCAGTGACAGCGACCACGCTCCAGGTCTGGAGATTGGACGAGGTCGCAGCGGACTGAGCGGCCGCGATGATCGTGGCAAGCGCACCCTCGGGCAATGGATCAGGGCGGTAGCCGCGCACCGAGCGATGCGCCAGAATCTGGTCGATGACAGGGTTGCTCAGGGTCGGCATCGGCGCGTTGTCGGAGCCATAGCGCAGTTCGACGGCTTCAGCGATGGAGGGCATGGGGCTTCTCAAAAAGGGGATTGGCGAAAGGCTGGCGCTGCGATAGCTCAAGGACATGAGCTTGACCACTGCTTCAAGGGGTGTCTACCCCATCGCGCCCACGCCCTTCCATACCGATGGCAGCATCGACTGGCAAAGCCTGGAGAAACTGATGGCGCATTACCGGGCCATCGGCTCGGATGGCGTCACGGTCCTGGGCATGATGGGTGAAGCGCCCAAGCTGGAGCCGGAAGAATCGCTTGAGATCGTCAAGCGCACGGCCAGAATCATGCACGGATTGCCGGTCGTCGTTGGTGTCTCGGCCCCTGGCTTTGCCGCGATGCGCAAACTGGCACGCGATTCGATGGATGCAGGCGCGGCAGGCGTGATGATTGCGCCGCCCAACACACTGCGCACGGATGATCAGATCGTCGGTTATTATGCACAGGCCGTGGAGGCGATCGGGCGGGATATCCCGTTTGTCATCCAGGACTATCCGCTGCTCCTCACCGTGGTGATGACGGCGGGTGTGATCCGCCGCATTGTTCAGGACAACCCGTCCTGCGTCATGCTGAAGGCGGAGGATTGGCCGGGGCTGGAGAAGATCACTGCGTTGCGGTCTTTCCAGAAGGATGGCTCGCTGCGCGACGTGTCGATCATGGTCGCCAATGGCGGGCTGTTCCTCGATTTCGAAATGGAGCGCGGGGCTGATGGCTCCAATACGGGCTATGCCTTCCCCGAAATGCTGATCGGCGTGGTCAGGCTGATGCAGGCTGGACAGCGCGACGCGGCGCATGATCTCTTCGATGCGCATCTCCCCCTTCTGCGCTACGAGCAGCAACCAGGCGTGGGACTTGCGGTCCGCAAATACGTGCTGATGAAACGGGGCATCATTGCCTCTGAGGCCCAGCGCAAACCGGGTGCCGTGTTGTCTGCCACGGCAAAATCCGAAGTGGAATATCTGCTGGCACGCCTCGCCAGGCATGATCCACTGGCGAAGATGTGAAGGCTTGCAACCTCATCATGAGCCTGTCGAAGGATGATCCGGCGAAGTCCTGAACCGCCGTCCTCGCCCTTCGACAGGCTCAGGGTGAGGACTTGAGGAGAGACCTGGATGTGCGCCTTGTGTGACATGCAAACCGAACGCAGCAAGGCCGCACTTGATCCGATGCTGGTGAGCATTCTCAAGGATCTGGCGGCACGAGGGCTTTTGACGCCGGACCCAGCGGTGACAGGCGTTGCCGAGGCGCGGCGGATCAATGCGCTGTATTTCAAGGCGATCAGCGAACCGCAGGTGACTGTCCGCAGCATTTCCATTGTGCAGGCTCAATCCGCAGACGGGTATGGCGTGCCGGTGAAGGTCGCGGTGCCGCTCAACGCCACGAAGGACGCGCCCGCCCTGATCTATTGTCATGGCGGGGGTTATGCCTTTGGCAATATTTCCACCCATGACGGGGTGATCCGAGCCTATGCGTCAGCCTTCGGTATGCCCGTCTTCGGCATCGACTATCGCCGCACGCCGGAACACGCCTACCCGAAGGCGCTGGAGGATTCGCTGGCAACCGTGGCTGCCATCCGCAGCGCGGCTTGGGCGGCACAATTCGGCCATGATCCGGGCCAGGTTTTCATCATCGGTGATTCCGCTGGCGCCCATCTGGCGCTGACGACGATGCTGGCCTTGCGCGAGCGCGGCCTGCCACAACTCGCAGGCGCGGGGCTGATGTATGGCATGTATGCGCGGCGCTTCGACACCTGGTCGCATCACACCTATGGCGATGGCAGCGTGGGGCTGTCATCCGAAAGGATGCGCTGGTTCTGGGACCAATTGATGGGACCACAGCTGGGCGCGGATGACAGATTTGCAGATGACTGGCTCAAGGAACCGCTCGACGCTGATCTGCATGGCCTGCCACCCCTCGCGTTGCTGGCCGCAGAGGTGGATTGCCTGCTCGATGACACGCTCGATCTCGTGGAGAGCTGCAAGCGCCAGGGGCATCGCCACAGCTTCGACCTGGTGCGCAACGTGCCGCACGGCTTCATGCAATTCTCGTCGGTCTACGAGGTGACGCGGGCGAGCATGTCCAGGCTGGCAGAGCGGATGCAGCTAACAATCGGTTAGAGCATGACGTTGTTAGACGGAAGCAACTGCGTTGCAGCTGGGATGAGGCGATCCTGTTCGATGCGAACCGAGAGCGATCTGGTTGATCGGTCGAGGTGCGGATCGAACAGGGCGCTCATCCCAGCGCAACCCGAACGGGACAGGCCCATTTGGTCCGGTTTTCCAAACAGCTCCTTGGCCGATCAACCAGATCGCCCGCGTCACCCGTTGGAAAACCGGACCAAATGGACTCTGTCGCAGTGGTTCCGTCTAACAACGTCATGCTCTAGGGCGCAATCAGTGCCTTGATCTGCGCCCGCATGGGTTCGGCCGCGACCAGGATTTTCTTGATCGCAAAAAAATCAAGCGCACTGAAGCCGGCCACCTTGGGTTGCAGCAGATGCACCTTGGGCGTGGAATGGAAGCGCCTGGCATTGGCGAGCTTGGCTTCGGTGATCGCCATCTGCATGATCTGCGAGGCCCCCAGCGTGGCCTCCAGCACGGATGGTTGCGTCGAGGCGTCATCAGCCTCCGGCCCGCCCACCACATCGATGGCGATGATCATGTCGCAGGGCACCGGCATACAGTCGAAAGGCAGCGGATTGACCGCCGCGCCGTCGATATGCAGCCGATTGTTGAGCGAAACGGGGCGCACCAGACCTGGAATTGCCAACGACGCCGCCACTGCTGGCCGCACGAAGCCCTCCGTGACTGCCGACTGTACGCGGCCATAGAAATCCGTTGAGACTGCAACGAAAGGCATCCGGAGATCGGAGAATCGCTCCGGCATGGATGGTGGCCAGAACTCCTTGAGGATGATTTCGCCATCGACCTGCACGACGCTGCCGAAGGCCCCCGAGAACAGGTCGGAGAACGATCCCGTACGCGCCCGGAACACCTTGGCCATCACATCCGTGCGATCCCGGAGCGCCTTCAAGGCGTGCTCGCGGATGGCCTGGGCGGAATACCCCGCCGCATAGGCCCCGCCAATGATGGCCCCGATCGACGTTCCGGTGATGGCGACAGGCCGGATGCCCGCCTGGTCGAAGGCTTCAAGCGCCACGATATGCGCCAAACCTTTCGCGCCACCGCCACCCAGCGCCAAGCCAATGCGCAATTCAGCAGGAACTTGGCTCTTGGCTTCAGCCGTCGTTTTTTCAGCCATCATGGCTTCAGAAATGCCAAAAGGGCCGCCAGTGTATCCAGCGGATTTTCCTCGGGCAGGAAATGGCCGCCCTCCAGCGCTTTCCCGGTGATCTCGGGCGCATATGGCTTCCACAGCGCCAGCGGGTCCGGGCTGGCGGAGGGGATGCCAACGCTGCCCCAGATCGCCAGCATGGGTACGGTGATCTGCCTGCCGGAAGCGCGGTCCGCATCATCCGCCGCTCGGTCCACGGTAGCGCCTGCGCGATAATCCTCGCACATCGCCGTGATGCGGGAGGAATCCTGCACGAAGGCCCGGTAATGCGCGACCGCGCGGCCATCAAAACCCTGCAGGTCTTTCGTCGCGGTCCAGCTTGCGAGCAATGAATCGATCAGCGCGGATGGCTTCTGTTTGATCCTTGTTTCCGGCAACGGGGCCGCCTCCGCCAGCCATTTCCAATGCGGCGCAACGGATGATCCCGGCTGTTCGATCAAATCCCACATCGCGGCGGTCGGCAGAATATCCACGACGGCCAACCTGGAGACACGGCCTGGATGATCAAGCGCCAGCCGGTAGGCGACGCGACCGCCCCTGTCATGTCCCACGATGGCAGCCTGGACGATGCCGAAATGCTCCATCACCGCCAATACATCTTCACCCATGGCCCTCTTGGAATAGGTCTCGTGGGCAGAATCGGCATGGGGTGCGCTGGACCAGCCATAGCCGCGCAGGTCCAGGCAGATCACCTTGAAATCCTTGGCAAGGGCTGGCGCGATCCTGTGCCACATCACATGGGTCTGTGGGAAGCCGTGGATCAGGACGATCGGCTGACCGGCGCCCCAGCTGCGGGCGAATATCTTGCCTTCAGGCGCAGGAATCCAATGACTTTCGAAGCCAGGAAAGAGATCAGCGAGATCAGACATTGGGATGCTCCATTCAACGGAAAGTGGCAGGCCGTGAGAGCAAGATCAACTCTCGACCACCCTCATGACATCGCCCGCCAGGCAATGTCGCGGCGGCAGAAGCCTTCGGGCCAGTCGATCGCATCCACCGCCGCATAGGCCCGCGTGCGGGCCTCGGCCAGCGTGATTCCGGTCGCGCAGACATTAAGCACGCGGCCACCATTGGCGACGAGACCCGCTTCTCCTGCCTTGGTTCCGGCATGATAGATGATCACGCCTTCCATGCCTGCGGCCTTCTCCAAGCCTCGGATCGCACTTCCCCTCTGCGGCTCTCCGGGATAGCCCTTCGCCGCCATCACCACGGTCAGTGCCGGGTCTGGGCTGAAGCACGCGCTGGCCGTGTCCAGTTGACCATCGGCGCAAGCCAGAAGCAGCGGCAGAAGGTCACTCTTGAGCCGCAGCATGAGGGCCTGGCACTCGGGATCGCCAAAGCGAGCGTTGTATTCGATCAGCTTGGGACCGTCGCGCGTCAACATGAGGCCGGCAAACAGCACGCCAGAGCACGGCATACCCTTTGCGGCCATGAGCCTGGCGGTTGGCCGGATGATGCGGTCCATCACATCGGCCTGCAGGGCAGGAGTGAACACGGGTGCCGGTGAATAGGCCCCCATGCCGCCGGTGTTGGGGCCGGTGTCACCGTCGCCCACGCGCTTGTGGTCCTGCGCTGCCGCCAATGCCAGAACCTGCTCCCCATGGGCGAGCGCGAAGAAGCTGACCTCCTCACCCTCCATGAACGCCTCGATCACGACCTCCGCCGATGCGCCGAACTGGCCAGCGAACATCTCGGTGATGGCAGCCTCGGCTTCCGCAACCGTCATGGCGACCACCACGCCCTTGCCTGCGGCCAGACCATCATATTTCACCACGATGGGCGCACCCTCCCGGCGCACATGGGCGATGGCGTCGCTGGCATTGTCATAGCGGCCATAAGCCGCCGTCGGAATACCCGCTTCATCGCAGATCAGCTTTGTGAAGGCTTTCGATCCCTCGAGCTGGGCCGCCAACCTGCCATGCCCGAAGACCTTGATGCCGCCCGCTCTCAGGTCGTCCGCGAGACCTGCCACCAACGGTCCTTCCGGTCCGACAACGACAAAGCTGACACGCGTCAGGCGGCAAAAATCCAGCACGGCACGATGATTGCCGATGTCGATCACGACATTCTCGCCGCAAGCAGCGGTGCCGGGGTTGCCTGGTGCGATGAACAGCTTGGTCAACAGCGGGCTTTGCACAAGGCTTGCGGCCAGGGCATGTTCGCGTCCGCCGGAGCCGATGAGGAGCACATTCATTTCGGGCGCACGTGTAGGCATACTTGCAGGCACACTTGCATGACAATTCCCTGTGGTCTGGATCGCAGCAGGGCCTAGCACCGAATCCCGCAGCGTTCTACAGGGAGGAACACACGCAAGTGAGCCATGACTGAAACGACGACCAACCTGCCTGAGATCTCGGTTTCGGACCTTGCCGGTGCCATCAAGCGCACGGTCGAGGATGCTTTCGGCTATGTCCGCGTGCGCGGCGAGATCACGGGTTATCGCGGCCCCTCGGCCTCCGGCCATGTCTATTTCGGCCTCAAGGATCATTCTGCCAAGATCGATGCCGTGATCTGGAAAGGTGTCTTCGGCCGAATCAAGACTCGGCCCGAGGAGGGCCTGGAGGTCATTGCAACAGGCAAGGTTTCCACCTTTCCCGGCTCGTCAAAGTATCAGCTGATCATCGACAGCATGGAGCCTGCCGGTGTGGGCGCTTTGCTGGCTCAGCTGGAAGAGCGCCGCAAGCGGCTGGCAGCCGAGGGCTTGTTCGATCCCGCCCGCAAACAGATGCTGCCCTATCTGCCCGCTGTCATCGGTGTCGTGACATCGCCGACCGGCGCGGTGATCCGCGATATCATCCACCGCATTGCGGATCGCTTTCCGTTGCATGTCCTGGTCTGGCCCGTGCGCGTGCAGGGCGAAGCCAGCCCGGCTGAAGTGGCGGCTGGCATCCGCGGCTTCAACGCCATCGCACCCGGCGGGGCGATCCCGCGACCCGACATCATCATCGTGGCCCGTGGCGGTGGCTCGCTCGAGGATCTGTGGGGCTTCAACGACGAGGAGGTGGTGCGCGCTGCCGCCGCCAGTGACATTCCCCTGGTGTCCGCGATTGGTCACGAGACGGACACGACGCTGATCGACCACGCCGCTGATCTGCGCGCGCCCACACCAACCGGTGCGGCCGAGATGATCGTGCCGGTCCGGGCCGAATTGCTGGCGGTGACGGCTGATCTGGGTGCCAGGATCAGCAGCGGCCTGCGGCGTCTGGTCGAGCGCCGCAAGACCGAATTGCGCGCTGCTGCAAGGGCCTTGCCGACACCGGAAAATCTGCTTGCGCAGCCACGCCAGCGGCTCGACACGGCCATGCAGCGCTTGCCACAGGCGCTGAAGAGCAGCCTCGATGGCAGGCGCTTGCGCTTGTCCCGGATGGCAACGGCGCTGGCCAGCCATTCACCGCGGGCCGTGCTCGCCTCGCGTCGCCAGCAGTTGAACGGCCTTGGCCGGGCGCTCGACAGCCATTTTGCCAACCGCTTGCGCCAGGAAAAGCGCGAGGTGCTGCGGCGCCGGGAACGGATATTGGAACTTGGCGAACGACTGACCCTCAATTACGGCAAGCAATTGCTGCGGCGGTCCGATCGGCTGGAGAACGCCGGAAAGCTTTTGCTGGGCTACAGCTACCAGGGCGTTCTGGGCAGGGGATTCGCGCTGGTGCTGAACGACAAGGGACACCCTGTCAGAAGCATTGTCGCGGCCTCTCCCGGCAGCACCCTCACGGTCGAGGTGGCGGATGGCCGGTTTGCCGCCGTCGTGACCGGAAAACCGCCAGCCAGCAAGGCACGCACACCGGGCGAGAAACCCCAAACCGATCTTTTTGGATGACCGCAATGGCTGTCGCTCACCATCCCATCGCGCACGCCATGGTCCTGGCCGCGGGCCTCGGCACCCGGATGCGACCCGTCACTGACACATTGCCCAAGCCTTTGATCAAGGTCGGCGGCAAGGCGCTGGTCGACCATATCCTGGGCTATTGCCGCGATGGCGGCGTGACGGATGCCGTCGTCAACGTGCATTATCTGGCGGATCAGATGGAGGCGCATGTCCGGGCCGTGACGCAGCCCCGCATCACCGTGTCGGATGAGCGGGCGGGCTTGCTCGATTCCGGCGGCGGCGTGAAGAAGGCCCTGCCGCATCTGGGACATGGGCCGTTCTTCATCCTCAATGCCGATGCGATCTGGATCGACGGCCATGTACCGAGCCTCAACCGGTTGCGGACACATTGGGATGCCGACAGCATGGATATCCTGCTGCTGCTCGCCCATTCAGCGAATGCAACGGGCTGGGGCAACAAGGGTGATTTCGCCATGGACCAGCAGGGTCGCCTGCGCCGCGCCCAGAAGGGTGAGGTGACGCCTTTCATCTATGCCGGTGCGGGCATCTGGAAGCCCGAGCTTTTCGACGGCAAACCGGATATTTTCTCGCTCAACCGCCTGTTTGACGAGGCCGTGAGCAAGGGACGACTGCATGGCTTGCCGCTCGATGGCACCTGGATGCATGTTGGCACGCCTGATGCCATCCCGGAGGCCGAGGCCGTGCTCCGGCGGAGCCTGCTGTGACGGGCTTCCCTGATAATGAGGCGGCGCGAAGTCGCGTCAATGTGAAATCAATCCCCCTTGGGGCACCCTTCCTGCAAACCCTGGTCAAGGGCTGCCTGGAAGGCGGCCTTGGCATCACATTCCCGGTGGATGGCAGGGACTATTCCACCGCGACCATCTACGTGCCGACACGCCGTGCCGCCCGCGCTCTTGCCCATGCCTTTGCGGATGCCTTGAAGCCACGCACGGTGCTGCTCCCACGCATCGTGCCTTTGGGTGATCCCTCCGATCTGGAGGAAAGCGCCATTCTCGGGGGCCCCGCGACGGAGGCTGATCTGGCATGGCGCGATGCCGGTGGAGGCGCCACAGGCGATGTGCCGCCCGCCATCGGTGACCTGGAGCGGCGGTTGCAGCTTGCACGGCTGATCGAGGGCTGGCGCACGAGTCGTGGCATGATGGAGCTTGCCACCGCGGGCGACGGGTTCAGCATCGGGAGCAGCTTCGCAGACAGCTTCGCGCTGGCCGGTGCGCTGGCCGCACTGGTAGACGAATTCGCGTTCGAAGGCATTGACTGGCATCGGGTCAAGACCCTGAACGATGGACAGTTCGACAGGTACTGGGCGCTGACCCGGGAATTTCTGGCCATCGCGGGTGAGGCTTGGCCACTGGAGCTGGAAAGGCTCAAGCTCACTGATCCCGCCGCGAGGCTTAGTCGATTGTTGCGGGCTGAGGCGACGCGCCTCACCACACTTCGCCCCGATCATGCCGTCATCGCGGCGGGCTCCACCGGCACAGTTCCGGCGACGGCGGATTTGCTGGCGGCCATCGCGCGCTTGCCCAATGGCGTGGTGGTTCTGCCGGGCCTCGACACGGCCATGGATGAGCGGGGCTGGTCCCTTGTCGCTGATCAGCCGAAACCCGGCGAGGCGCAGCCCGGGCATCCGCAGGCAGCGCTGAAGCGGTTGTTGTCCCGGCTTGGCATCGGCAGGGAGGCCGTCGATGCACTGGGCAAACCGGATCAGGCACTGCTGCACCGCGCGGGGATCATTCATGCTGCGGGGCGTGCGGCAGAAGCCACCGACGATTGGCCGGCCTTGCGGCAGGCTTTGGCCGGAAGGCTGGAAGACGGGCTTGCCGGTGTGAGCGTTGTCGAAACGCCGGACGAACGCAGCGAGGCGCTCGCCATCGCCATCGCGCTGCGCGGCGTGCTGGTAGAGGACAAGGCAACAGCCGCACTGGTGACACCGGACCGGGCGCTGGCACAACGGGTGTCGCTGGAATTGCTCCGCTGGGGGATCAAGGCAGACGATTCAGCCGGAACTCCGCTGGCCGAATCGCCTCTGGGCGCTCTGGCCAGGTTGGCCTTGCGGGCGGTGCTGGACGACTTCACGCCTCTGTCCGCCATGGCGGTGCTTTCGCATCCCTGCACCTTCACGCCGTGGGTGGATGCAGCCCGCACGCTCGAGATCGCTGGTTTGCGCGGGCAGGACATCGGCCTTGGCCTTGCAGGGTTTTCCAGGGCGCTGGACAATGTGGAGGCCCGCATCAGCGACAGGCGGTCGCCACGCCCCTTGCAGCGCATCACCGCCGAAGCGCTCGAACAGGCAAAGGCGCTGCTTTTGGCATTCACCACGGCGATGCAACCCATCGCGGATGGCGCAAGCGGGCAGCAGCGGCTTGCGGTCTTCGCGGCTGTTCATGCCAAGGCTCTTGGGATGCTGGCTGGCGAGCGGGCCTTGACGGGTGCTGATGCCGCAGCCCTCGGCAGGGTCTTTGACGAGATCCTCTCCGTCAGTTCCCAACAGCTCTTTTCCTTTGCGGACTATGCCGCACTCTTCGAGGTGCAACTCGCAGGCCGCATGATTGCGCCGCAAACACCCGCACAAGGCCGCATCAAGATCTGGGGGCTGCTGGAAGCACGGCTGATGGAGGCGGATCTGGTTGTCCTGGGCAGCCTGAACGAAAGCATCTGGCCAGCCGACATTCGCAGCGATCCGTTCCTGAACCGCTCCATGCGCTCTGCTTTGGGCCTGCCCTCGCCCGAGCGGCGGATTGGCCAGAGCGCCCATGACTTCGCACAGGCCCTGGGAGCCCCTCAACTTGTCATTGCCCGCGCGATGACGGTGGAGGGGCAACCGATGGTCGCCTCGCGCTTCCTGCGCAGGCTTGATGCGTTTGTCGGTGAAGCCGCTGCCAAGGCGATGCGTCACCGCGGTCGCTGGTTGCTCGCTGGAGTGGCAGCGATGGATGACGCTCCAGCAGTGCCGCCCGTGCGACAGCCTGACCCAAGGCCAGATGCGGCGGTGCAGCCCGTCACACTTTCCGTGACCGAAATCAGGACGCTGGTCCGCGATCCCTACGCCATCTACGCCCGCCATGTGCTTGACCTGCA
>JANNEO010000074.1:0-6855 GCA_031378805.1 Hyphomicrobiales bacterium | reverse complement strand
GAACGGCTGCGGATCGCCTCGATCACCTCGACGAAATGCCGGGCACCCCCGTCCGCGAGGTCATCCCGGTCCACCGACGTGATCACGACATGGTTTAGGCCCAGCTTCTCGACGGCTACAGCGATATGCTCCGGCTCCTTGCTATCCAGTGGCTGCGGCATACCAGTCTTGACGTTGCAGAACGCACAGGCGCGCGTGCAGGTGTCGCCCATGATCATGAATGTCGCGTGCTTCTGCTCCCAGCACTCGCCAATGTTGGGGCAGCCCGCCTCCTGGCACACCGTTACCAGGCCGTTTTCCTTGACGATGCGATTGGTCTCGGCCCATTTCGGCGATCCTGGCGCCTTCACGCGGATCCAGTCGGGCTTGCGCAGAACAACGCTGTCCGGCCGATGCGCCTTCTCAGGGTGGCGAGGCTTGGACAGTAGATCAAGAACAACGGTCATGGCACGGCCCTGTTATGACGACCGATGTAGGTCGAGACGCGCGATCCGACAACCGCCATTCCCGCTGGCCTGATCTGCACCGTGGCGAAACACTCACTTCTCGGGCGCGTCCTCGATGGGGTCATATTGCTTGGCATCCAAGCCCAGCAGGTTCCAGGTCTGCTGCATGTGCTGCGGCAGAGGCGCCGTCACGTCCAGCACCTGGCCCGAGGGACCGGGCATCACGATACGCCTGGCGTGCAAATGCAGCCGTTTCTGGATGCCGCCAGGCAATTCCCAGTTTTCAACGTTGAAATACTTCGGATCGCCGACGATGGGGTGCCCCATCTCGGCCGTATGGACGCGCAGCTGGTGCGTACGGCCCGTGACTGGGCGCAGCGATAGCCAGGACAGCTTCTGCGCGGACTGATCGACCACGGCATAATAGGTGAGCGAATGGGTGGCATCGCCGCCCTGCTTCACCACCTGCATCTTCTGATCGCCGTTCTCATCTTCGCCCTTGGCAAGGAAGGTCGAGATTCGGCCCTGTTTGACGCGGGGAACACCGGCGCACAGCGCCCAGTAGATCTTCTTGGTCGATCGCGCCCGGAAAGCAGCCCCCAGATTGGCCGCCGCCTTGCGCGTGCGCGCCACCACCAGCACGCCAGTCGTGTCCCGGTCCAATCGATGCACCAGGCGAGGTATGTCGCCGCGCTGCGAAGCCAGCGCTGGCAGCATCCCATCGATATGCCGCGTCAAGCCGGAACCGCCCTGGACCGCCAACCCGAATGGCTTGCTGAACACGAAGACATCCTTGTCCTCGTAAAGGATGAGCGAGCGCAGGAATTCCTCGTCCCCACCACGGATTTCTCCGCCACGGCTGAACCCAGGCTGTCCCGGCTCCTTGCGGCCGGTTGCAATGACCCGAGATGCTTCAGCAGGCTCAAGAAGAGGGCTGCGGCTGGCTGGCTCACCATCGGCTTTCGGGCCCAGAGGCGGGATGCGCACCTGCTGGCCTGCCTCGAGCCGCACATCTCCCTTAACCCGCTTGCCATCGACGCGCACCTGGCCTCCCCGCAGCATCTTCTGCAGGTGCCCGAAGGCGAGATCGGGATAATTGATCTTGAACCAGCGATCGAGGCGCAAACCGCCTTCGTCACGTCCAACCGTCCGGAGAAAAACACCACTCATGAAACCTCGGCTTATGGCGCGAAGGCTTTGCCCATCCAGAGGCCGAGCGCAACGCCCAATAGCGTGAAAGCGAAGGTTCCAGCGAGATAAAGCAGCAAACCATTGGTATCCTGCCGCATCCAGAGTTGCGCGGAATCAAGCGCGAAGGCGGAAAAGGTGGTGAAACCACCCAGCACGCCCGTCATCAGCAGCAGGCGCGCATTGGCAGGCCCATCATCCGGCACGGGCAGCAGGCGGAAGCACAGGCCCATGAAGAAGCAGCCCAAGAGGTTGACGAGGAACGTTCCCCAGGGCCAACTACCAGCAAGCGTGAACGCGCCGAAGGTCTTGGTGGCGGCGGTGCCTGTGATATAGCGCAGGACGGACCCGATGCCGCCACCGAGGAAGACGAGGAGGATGGACATGGCGGCAGGATTAGCGGGGGTTGGGGAGAATGTCATCCCGTTGGTGGCATTACCCGATGTCAAACTTTGACATTGTCTGCGCACGCAGTATCCTCTCTGGCATGAACGTCAGTCTGACCAAAACCCTCGAAGCTTTCGTCCGCGCCAAGGTGGACAGTGGTCTTTACAACAACGCGTCCGAGGTCGTGCGCGATGCGCTGCGGCTGTTGGAGGCGCGGGAGAGGACCGAAGCGAAGCAGCTGGCTTGGCTGAGGGCAGAGGTGCAGAAGGGAATTGATGACGCAGATGCGGGGCGGTATGGCCCGCTGGATATTGAAGACATCATTGCGCGCGGTCGGGAGCGCAACAAGACAAAGAATGCAGCTTGAATATCGAGGTCTCATTCTCTGACGCTTCAGGTAGTGACTTTGATCGCCTTTACGATTTCGGACACCAACGCTGGGGAGAGCGGCGGACGAATGATTTTATCCAAGCACTCAGGCAAGCCTGTCTGAATCTTAGCAACGCGCCCCTCAAAGGCAAACTACGTAATGAGATCGGAGCTGAGGTGCGCTCCATTGTGTATCGTGAGCACGTCATCTTTCATCGTCTGCAGAATGCCAGACGGCTGGTCATCCTTCGCATTTTTCATGGTCGAGAAGACATTTCCACTCTGTCCCTTTGAAAACAGCTTGCGGACCTTACCCCCCACCGCGTTCCCGCCGCACCCTCTCCCACCATTCCAGCCGCTTGCGCAATTCCCGCTCGAACCCCCGCTCCGGCGGATTGTAGAACTGTTGTCGCCCCAGTTTCTCCGGCCAGTAGTCCTGCCCCGAGAAGGCATCAGGGGCGTCGTGGTCGTAGCTGTAGCCTGCCCCGTAGCCCTCGTCCTTCATGAAACCGGTCGGTGCATTGAGGATGGTCTTGGGCGGCATCAGCGATCCCGCTTGCTTGGCTGTCTTCGCGGCAGCTTTCCACGCCACATAAGCCGCGTTGGATTTGGGCGCGGTTGCCAGGTAAATCACGGCATTGGCGAGCGCGAGTTCCCCCTCGGGTGATCCCAATTGCTCATACGCCTCCGCCGCCGCACGCGCATGGATCAATGCCTGCGGGTCTGCAAGGCCGATATCCTCCACCGCCATGCGCACGAGGCGCCGCACCAGGAACCGGGGGTCTTCGCCGCCGTCGATCATGCGGCAGAAGTAGTAAAGCGCCGCGTCGGGATCGGAACCGCGGATCGTCTTGTGCAGGGCGGAGATCAGATTGTAATGCCCCTCCTGCGCTTTGTCGTAGATCGGCGCACGCCGCTGGATCACCTGTGACAGACCAGCCGGATCAAACACCTCGCCCGCCCGTGCCGCCCGCCATATCTCCTCAGCCAACGTGAGGATCGCCCTGCCATCGCCATCTGCCATCCCGACAAGAGCAATGCGGGCGTCAGCATCAAGCGGCAGCGGCTTGCCCTCCTCCGCCTCGGCCCTGGCGAGCAGTGCTTCCAGCGCTGTCTCGTCCAGCGCCCGAAACGTCATCACCCTGGCCCGCGAGAGCAGCGCCGCATTGAGCGCGAAGGAGGGATTCTCGGTCGTGGCCCCCACCAGCGTGATCGTGCCATCCTCCATCACGGGGAGGAAACTGTCCTGCTGCGTGCGGTTGAACCTGTGGATTTCATCCACGAACAACAGCGTGCCCTGACCCGCCATGCGCCGGGCGCGGGCGCCATCGAAGACCTTCTTCAGGTCGGCAACGCCGGAGAAAATCGCCGAGATCTGCTCGAAATGCAGGCTGGTCTCATGGGCAAGAAGGCGGGCAACCGTGGTCTTGCCGGTTCCAGGCGGACCCCAGAAGATGAGTGAGCCAAGGCTCTTGCCCTCGATCAGACGGGTCAGCGCGCCATCCGGCCCGGTGAGATGGTCCTGACCCGCAACCTCAGCCAGGACTTTCGGGCGCAGGCGATCCGCAAGCGGGCGCGGTGCATCCCGCTCCATGCCAGCGGCGGAGAAGAGGTTCACCCTATCCGCCAAACAGCTGCTGCGTGAACACCTGCCCGCCCCGGCTGATCTGCAGCACCCAGCGGTATTGGCGATCTTTCGTCAGGCGCTCGACATCCTTGCTTGTTGCGGGCCGGTCATTGTTGATCTGCACGATCACATCACCCTTCTGGAAGCCCACCTGCTGCGCGTTGGAGCCGTCTTCGACGGCAGAGACAACAACGCCATCCGATGCGGTATCAACCGACAATTCCTCGGCGACCGCAGGCGACATATTCATCACGGTGATGCCAGCCAGCGGCGAGCGGCTCTTGATCTGCACGGGATCACGCGGACGCGTCTCGGGCGCGGCCATCAGCTTCACCGGCAGGATGATGCGCTTGCCCGCACGCTGCACGCCAAGCGATGTCTGACCGCTGAGGCCCTTGGTGGCAAAGCGGAATCCGAAGGCATCAGGATCGCCGATCTCCTGGTTGTCCACGGCCACGATCACGTCACCGCGCTTTAGGCCAGCCTCTGCTGCCGGGCTCTTGTCCACGACGCTGGCGACAAGCGCGCCAGTCGGGCGATCGAGCCCCAGCGCTTCGGCCTTCTCGCGGTCCACGCCATCGAGCCTGGCGCCAAACCACGGCCGCTTGACCGTGGCCCCGCCGCCCCTGGCGCTGTCGATGACGATCTTCACCATGTTGGCCGGAATGGCGAAGCCGATGCCATGGCTGCCGCCGGAGCGCGAGAAGATTGCCGTGTTGATGCCAATGAGCTTTCCGTTCATGTCGATCAGCGCACCGCCTGAATTGCCCGGGTTGATTGCCGCGTCGGTCTGGATGAAGAACTGATAATCGGAAACGCCAACCTGGGTGCGGGCCAGCGCAGAAACGATGCCGGACGTCACGGTCTGGCCCACGCCGAACGGGTTGCCGATGGCAAGCACGATGTCACCCACCTCAAGCTGATCGGAATCACCCAACGGCATGGCAGCAATCTTCGCCTCGCCCACGCCCTTGAGGCGCAGCACGGCGAGGTCAGTGCGCTGGTCGCGCAAAATAACCTCGGCATCGAACTCGCGCCGGTCAGCCAACGCCACCTTCACTTCCGTCATGCCTTCGATGACATGGTGGTTGGTCAGCACCAATCCATCCGAACCAACGATCACACCCGAACCCACGGATTGCTGCACGCGCTCCTGACCTTGACGTCCGCCGCCGAAAAATTCCCGGAAGAACGGATCGTCCATGAAGGAGTGTCGCGGCTTCTGCTCGCGCCGTGCGCCATAGACATTCACGACGGCGGGCGCAGCCTGCTTCACCAGCGGAGCAAACGACATCTGCATCTGCGGACGGCTATCCGGCGTCTGGCGCTGGAAAAAACCCTGCGACTGCGCAGAGACAGGCGCAAGCCCGAGCAAGGCAGCTGAACCGATTGCGGCGATCAATGAGCGGAGCGTCATTCCTGGAGCAATCCTTCTGAATATCTGCCCTTAAAGATATAGGAAGAGCCTCGCATCGGCAAAAGGTGCGTGGCGTAATTTCCGGCCCAATGATCCCATAATTTGCATAAATACGACCTTTTTACGTATTTTCCGAGATAGCCATCCTCTTTGACGTGCTCCAGCTACGCGCTACTGCGGGAAATGCAGGGGAAGCCAGACGTTGTCCTTGATCAGACTTATCTACCGCAGTGAAAACGCTATGAATGTGGGTGGCACGCGCTTGCTTGTGCATTTCCATGACATCGTTGAAACCGCCCGCCGCAACAACACGAATTCTGGCATCGACGGCTTCCTGATGTTTGATCGGACACGCTACCACCAGATTTTGGAAGGGCCGGAAAAAGCCGTGGATGCACTCTACGCGACAATCGCGGGAGACCAGCGCCATCGCAATGTCGAGTTGCTGTCACGCGTCGGCATCAAGACCCGAGATTTCAAGGAATGGTCAATGAGCTCTTTCCTCAGCGATCATGCCACACACCCGCTGCGCACGCTGCACAAGCTCCAGCCCAACGCCGCGCTGGACGCCGAGACGTTCCTGCGCTTTGCGCTGGATTTCGTGAAACAAGGCACCTCAAAAGATTGAGAGCTGTGTGGCTGCACCTTTCAGCGCAGCAAAAAAGCGCCCAAAGGCGCTTTTTCAAGAATGAATTGACAGAAGAGATCAGGCCGCTTCGCCCGCCCGTTCAGCCGCAACGCGCGCAAGATCAGCCTTGCCCTTGGCGTCGACATCGCGCTCCACAAACTCGATCACGGCGAGAGCTGCGTTGTCGCCATGGCGAAAACCAGCCTTCATGATTCGAAGATAGCCGCCATTGCGGGCCTTGTAGCGAGGTCCAAGAACGTCAATGAGCTTCTTGGAAGCCTCGATATCACGGATCTGCGCAATCAGCAGACGGCGTGCGTGAAGATCACCGCGCTTGCCCAGCGTAACGAGCTTTTCGACAACGGGACGAAGATCCTTCGCCTTTTGCAAAGTGGTGACGATCTGCTCATGCGTGATGAGCGCGACCGAAAGATTGCTGAACATCGCCTTGCGGTGCGCAACCGTGCGGTTGAACCGGCGACCTCTGTTACCATGACGCATATTGGCTGCTCCTTAAGCGTTATGACACCCGCCGTGCCACGGTACGGGTGACGTGAAGAGGCGGTCGGCAGTGGCCAGCGGACAGTCATTTTAAACCGATTGTCCACCGCCGATTGCCGACTGCCGTCAGTAATGCTCTTCGAACCTCTTGGCGAGATCCTCGATGTTCTCGGGCGGCCAGCCCGTGACGTCCATGCCGAGATGCAGACCCATCTGGGCCAACACTTCCTTGATTTCGTTCAGCGACTTGCGACCAAAATTCGGGGTGCGCAGCATTTCTGCTTCCGACTTC
>JANNEO010000047.1:0-5363 GCA_031378805.1 Hyphomicrobiales bacterium | reverse complement strand
GCCTTCGTCTATGGCAGCATCGGCAAGGGCGAGAACGTGCTGGCGCGGTTCCACAAGCCCAACATCATGAACGATATTTTCCAGGCTCCTCCCGCCATCGCCAAGGCGCTCGCCCGCTTCAAGGCAGCCGGCAGCGGCGTGATCGTCTATTTGCGCGATGGCACCGCCGGTGTGCCAGCCGAGCCTCTGGACCAGTCGAACTCCGATTCACTGCGCAACGAACGCTGGCGGGAAGTGGGTGTCGGCGCGCAGATCCTGCGTGATCTTGGCGTGCATTCCATCCGCAACCTGTCCTCCAGCAGCCGCTCCTTCCCTGGCCTCTCGGGCTTCGGCATCGAAATCACGGGTACGGAAACCCTGGAATGAGGGGATGGACGGCGGAACCTGTTCACGATCCGGCGCTTGACAATCGCTTCATGGATGATGCCCTGGCGCTCGGACGCGCCAATCTTGGGCGGACATGGCCCAACCCCTCGGTGGGTGCCGTGGTGGTCAAGGGTGGAGTGATTGTCGGACGCGGCGCGACGCAACCCGGCGGACGCCCCCATGCCGAAGCTGTGGCGCTGAACGAGGCAGGCATCAAGGCGGTGGGCGCCACACTCTATGTGACGCTGGAACCCTGCTCGCATCGCTCGGTGCGCGGCGGCACACCGTGTCTGGAGCACACGTTGCTGTCGGGCGTGCGCCGCGTGGTATCGGCGCTGGATGATCCCAATCCGCATATCAGCGGCATCGGCCATGCGCTGCTGCGCAGTGCCGGTGTCAGCGTGACGCTTGGCATTGGCGCCGCCCAGGCCCAGCGGGACCATCGCGGTCATATCCTGCGCATCAGGCAGGGTCGCCCGATGGTGACGCTGAAACTGGCACAAACCGCCGATGGCTTCTGTGCTCCGTCGGGTGGCGGTCGGCTGCAGATCAGCGGTGATGCCGCCATGCGCGAGGTGCATCTGCTGCGGGCGCATCACGACGCCATCATGGCGGGCGTCGGCACCGCCCTTTCGGATGACCCGCTGCTCACCGTGCGCCTGGCCGGTTGGGAGGAGCGCTCGCCACTGCGTGTCGTTCTCGACAGTCGCCTGCGACTGCCGCTGGCATCGAAGCTGGTCAACACCGCGCGACAGGTTCCGGTCTGGGTGATTGCGGCGGTCGATGCCCCGGTGGAGCGGGAAATGGCCCTGCGCGAGGCGGGCGTTGAAGTGATGCGCGTGAGTCGGCTGGGCGACGGCACTCTCGACCTGCAAGCTGCCCTCCGGCTGCTTGGCCTGCGCGGCATCACGCGCGTGTTCTCGGAAGGCGGTCCAACCGTGGCCGAAGCGCTGGCACGGGCCGATCTGGCCGACATCGTGATTGTTTCGACTGCCGACCATGCGTTGGGAACACCCGGCATCCCGGCACTGAGGCCCGGCCTGTCCGCCGCCCTTGCCGATACGACACGCTATGCCAAGCTTGGAGACACGCGCCATGGCACCGATGTGTTTGACACCTATGAGAGGACCGCCTGATGTTCACCGGACTGGTCAGCGATGTGGGCGAGATCATCTCGGCCGAGGGCGATCCCGGCAAGCTGCGCCGCTACGTCATCGCGTGTGCCTACGCGGCTGACAGCATCGCACTGGGTGCCTCGATCGCCTGTTCGGGCATCTGCCTCACGGCGGTTGCAGTGGAGGCACACGGCACCCACTCGCGTTTCACGGTGGAAGCCGCGGCGGAAACACTTCAGCGCACGCTGGCCGGGGATTGGACCGTCGGCACGAAGCTCAACCTCGAACGCTCGCTCCGGGTTGGCGACGAACTGGGCGGGCATCTCGTGACGGGCCATGTCGATGGCATCGCCCGGATCGCCGAACGCCGCGATATCACCGATGGTTCGGGCCAATGGGGCGCAACTGCACAATTCCTGATCGAAGCGCCCGCCCCCCTCGCCCGCTTCATCGCCGAGAAAGGCTCGATCTGCCTCGACGGTGTATCGCTGACCGTGAACAGCGTGTCGGGTTCGTCCTTTTCCGTCCTGCTGATTCCCCACACGCTGGGTGTCACGACCTTCGGCCGCTCTCAGACGGGTGACCGCATCCACATCGAGGTCGACCTGATGGCTCGCTATGCGGCACGCCTCGCGGAAGCCGACGCGTTGCAGGATTGAAACACCTGTGTTGCGAATATTTTACTATTTATAATAACATTTTCCTATTTTGACGGCCGCAAATCAGTTACTCAGGGATTGCCGCAGGGTCACCGCCGAAACTCGCTTGAGGGTGGCCATGAGTGGCAATGGTTTAACCCACGGGGTCTTGCAGTCATCATGTCCAGCTCCCTCCGACGTTTTTCTCCATCCCCGACAAGGCCCGCCGCGGCTCGCCCCAAGGATCAAGGCTCAAGCGGCGCTTCTGGCCAAACGCCTCTCATCGGCATTCGGGAGATGGCGCGGCGTTTCGACACCACTTTGCGCACGCTGCGCTTCTACGAGGCCCGCGGCCTGATTGCTCCGCTGCGCGATGGCATGAACCGCCTCTACGACACAGAAGCGGAGCACCGCTTCCGTCTCATCGACGAGGGGCGCAAGCTGGGCTTCACATTGACCGAGATTGCCGAAATCCTGGCGAGTTCACACAGTTCCGACGGGTTGCGCCTGTCGCTCGACAAGATTCTGGACCAGGTCGAGCACCTCGAGGCCCAACGCAAGCAGATCGACCAGTCGCTGGCGATGCTGCGGCGGCGCTATTATCTGATGCGGGAGGTCGAGGGGGCAGAGACAGCCGAGGCGACATAGTGCGGGGCGTGTGTTGACCATCCCTCCCCCTTGCGGGGAGGGTTGGCGAGCCGGGAGGGGGAGGGATGGGTGCGTGATCCCAAAGCCTCTCAAACTTGCCCCAGAACCTCCGGCGAACTGGCCTATCGCTCCTCGCCATTGTATGTCGTGTGTCGGTAGCGAACGGCGAGCACTGCATGGCGGGCGACAAACGGGTGACCCATCTCGATCTGGAGGCGGTGAAGGCGGGCCTGGAGGATGGCTCGATGCTCATCATCGATGTGCGCGAGCCGCATGAATATGCCATGGGGCATATCCCGGGTTCTGTGCTGCTGCCGCTGTCGGGCTTCGATCCTGCGCTGATCCCGGCAGATACTGGCAAGCGGCTGGTCTTCTCCTGCGCGGCGGGCGTGCGCTCCATGCAGGCCCTCGCCATCGCCCAGGATGCGGGCCTGGCGCTGCACGAGCATTATCGCGGCGGCTTCAAGGAATGGGCAGGAATGGGCGAGACGGTGGAGGATTAGAAGATACGCCCTCCAAGCGCGACGATGCTGCCGAAGACAATGCCAGCGGCCATCATAAAACAAATCAGCGCACGTGTTGCCACGCCATCGACAATCACAGCTTCCTGCTGGTCCTCATAGGTCTCGGCGGGCTTTCGACCTGTCACCATGGCCCGCACCAATGGCTCCTTCTTGACCAAGCCGTAGAGGATATTGGCGCTGACATGGACCAGGGCCAGGGTCAGAATGATGGAGATGCCCTGCACATGCAGCTTGGTGATCCGCTCCGAGGTTTCGTGGGCAACCAGGCGCTTGAGCGGACCGGCGACCAATTCATTATGTTCAAGGGAAAACAGGCCCAAGCTGCCTTGAACCCCGACGGCTGCGAGCAGCGCAAGGATCATCCACGTTCCAAGGGGGTTGTGACCAAGGTACGGCCGCTTGCGACCCTTGAGCATATCCAGGCCATAGGAAACGGCATTCCAGGGCCAGGTCACGAACGCGGCAAAGCGGGACGTTGACGAGCCAACAAACCCCCAGATCAGCCTGAAAACAATCAGGATCAGGATGAAATAACCATTCCAGCGATGCCAGACGAGAGTGGGATCACCGATCCTGTCGGCCAGTTTGAAACTGGCCCAGGCCGAAACAATGCAGAACACGAGCGTCCAATGGAACGCCCGTGTTGGCCAATCCCAGACTTTGACAGTTCGTGCTGTCACTGTGGAGCGCGATACACCCGGTGGCAGGCCCCGCAATTTGCCAGGATCTTCGGGAACTCGGTTTTGAACGAGGCCTCATCCTTGATCGCGGCTTCAGCGGCGGTCACATCGGCACCCAACTTGGCGAAGATGGCGGCAAACTTGTCGCGCTCGGTGGCGATCAGCGGCAGTGCCTTCGAGCCGGTCGCCGTCAGCGACGCATCGGGGAACAACGCAGGCAATTTGGCAGCACCCGCCTTCAGCGTGGCAAGCGAGGCCAGGACCTTGGCCTGATCATAGGGCATTTCGCCCCGCATCATGGCACCGGGTTCCCTGATGCCTGCACCAAAGGTTTTCAAAATGGCCTGGCGCTCCGCAACAACATCGCCCTGTGCCGTAGCAGAGCCAATTCCTGCAGTGCCAAGTCCTGCAGTGCCAAGTCCTGCAACCAGAATGGCAACTCCAACAAGTGAAGCAAATTTCATAGACGTCTCCCTCAAGGGCAATCACCCTCGCAGGATTAAACAAGGTCTTCCTTGGTGCGGCAATGCCCTTTGCGCTTGCTCAAATTCACGATCTCGTTTGCGCCATCACAATAGCTTTCCACACCCGCTCCGGGGTCGCGGGCATGTCGATATGCCCGATGCCATGGCCGCGATGCAGTGCATCCACCACCGCGTTCATCACGGCGGGGCAGGAGCCGATGGAGCCAGCCTCGCCCGCGCCCTTGATGCCCAGTGGATTGGTGATGGAGGGCACATTGCGCGTGCTGAAGGAAATCGACGGAGAATCATCCGCGCGCGGCATCGCATAATCCATGAACGATGCCGTCAGCAGTTGCCCATCAGCATCATAGACCGTGCGCTCCAGCAGCGCCTGGCCGATGCCCTGGACAACTCCGCCATGCACCTGCCCGGCGAGCAGCAGCGGGTTCACGGTGAGGCCGAAATCATCGACGACCGTATAGTTCAGGATCGTCGTCACGCCCGTCGCGGGGTCGATCTCGACCTCGGCCACATGGGTGCCGTTGGGATAGGTGGCGTCGGGCGGAACGAACTCGTTCGTGGCCGCCAGCATGTCGGGCGTGGCACCGGGCAGAGCCGCGATCTGGGTGAAGCTCAGGCTCTTGTCCGTTCCAACCACGGTGACGCGGCCACCGCCAAGCAGCAGATCGGCCACCGCTGCTTCCAGCTTTTCCGATGCCAGCTCCTTCAGCTTGTCCGCCAGCCCTTCGGAGGCGCGATATGCCGAAACGGCTCCGACCGGGATCGAGCGCGATCCGCCCGTGCCGGCCCCGGTCTTCACCCGGTCGGTATCGCCCTGGATGACCGTGATCGAATCGGGCGGGATATCCAGCGCCTGGCTCACGGCCTGTGCATAGGCGGTCATGTGCCCCTGGCCGTTCGACTGCGT
>JANNEO010000101.1:0-18478 GCA_031378805.1 Hyphomicrobiales bacterium | reverse complement strand
GCCCAAGGATGGCGTCGTCTGGATCACCGGAGCCAGTTCGGGCATAGGTCGTTCTGTCGCACTGGAATTTGCCCGCCGTGGCTGGACAGTGGCCGCCAGTGCGCGGCGCGAGAGCGAACTCGAAATCCTCGCGGCTGACGCCAGTGATCTGGAGGGTCGCATCATTGCCCATGCCGTCGATGTCACCGATGCGGAGGGCATGAAGCGCACGGCAGCAGCGATAGAGACCGCCCACGGACCGATTGCGTTGGCGTTTTTCAACGCTGGCATAGCCCCCTACATGACTGCGCCCGCCATCGACGTCGCCGCCGTGAAGCAGGCCTTCGATGTCAATGTGCATGGCGTCGTCCACGGCTTGGCCGCCGTGATGCCGCGCATGGCGGCGCGAGGCTTTGGCCAGATCGGCGTCAACGCGTCCATCGCTGGCTATGGCGGCTTGCCCCGCGCTGCGGCCTACGGTGCTACCAAGGCCGCGATGATCCACATGTGCGAGGCCCTGCGCTTCGATTGCGATAATCTCGGCCTCGTGATGCAGGTCATCAACCCGGGCTTCATCGAGACGCCGCTGACGGGCAAGAACGATTTTCCCATGCCCTTCCTGATGAAGAACGAGGAGGCGGCCCGCAGGGTCTGCAATGGGTTCGCGCGCGGCGGTTTCGAGATCACCTTCCCGCGCCGCTTCGCCTACATGTTGAAGGTGGTGAACCTGCTGCCCTATCCGCTGTATTTCGCGCTGATCCGCAAGATCACGGGTTCGGCCCGCCCCTAGCCCATGATATTCTGTGGAGGTATCGACGGTGGATTGTCCTGGACGGGCTTGACCTGTCCATCCACGTCTTTCCTCTGCACCAACGTCTCTTCTGGTGCTGAAGCCTGGATGGCCGCGTCAAGCGCGGCCAGGACGAGGTTCCGTCCGATCACAAAATCTGATACCGCGCAAACACATCAGCCAGCCTGTCGCCGCGCTCCAGGTCCGCCAGCGTGCGCTTTTCCCCTGTGACCTTCTCGAAGGCCAGCCGCAGCACTTCAGCTTCCGCCGCCTTGGGAATGGCGACAACGCCATCTGCATCCCCGAAGATCAGGTCACCCGGCGCGATTGCCACACCGGCGCACACCACGGGGACATCGATCGCGGTGATTTTCGCCCGGCCCTTGGTGTCCAGCGGCCCGATGCCGCCATGGAAGACCGGGAAGCCCATGGCGCGGATCGGCTTCACGTCGCGCACGCAGCCATCCATCAGCGCGCCCGCCGCTCCGCGCACCCGCGCTGCCGTGGACAGCAATTCGCCCCACGGGGCGACCTGAAGCGAATTGGCGCAGGCGAAGACGGGAATGTCGTCTGCCCCAAGGCTGTCAACCAGCGCGATCTCCAGTTCATAGGGGTTGGTGCCGGGATCGACCTGATGCGTCTCGATGAAAGCGGCCGTCCGCGCCCGACCGCACATGATTTTCGTGTCGTCGAGCGGACGGATGCGGGATGGAAGCGCCTGCGACCGCAAGCCCACGCTGTCCAGACAGTCCGACAGGACCGCCGTGAACAGCGTGTCGCGGATCGTGGCGAGCGAGACGGCCAAACCCTTGCCCCTAGACGATCTTGATCGACAGGTCGGGCAGGCCATCCAGCTTGCACAGGATGGTATCGCCCCGCACGACCGGGCCGACATTCTCCGGTGTGCCGGAATAGATGATGTCGCCCGCCTTCAACTCGAACGCTTCCGAAAGCTTGGCGATCTGCTCGGCCACCGACCAGATCATGTGGGCGAGCGTGGCGTTCTGCTTCACCGTGCCGTTGACGGCGAGCGAGATCTGCTGGGCTTTGAAATGTCCCACCTGTTCCACCCGGTGGAGCGGGCCGATGGGGGCGGATTGGTCAAAGCTCTTGCCGATTTCCCAGGGCTTCTTCTCGTCGCCCAGTGCCCGCTGCAGGTCCCGCCGCGTCATGTCGAGACCGAGCGCATAGCCGAAGACATGCTCCAGCGCCTTGTCCATCGGGATGTTCTTGCCGCCGGATTTGAGTGCCGCCACCAGTTCCACCTCGTAGTGGTAGTTCTTGGTCAATGAGGGATAGGCATGGTCTGCCACAGCGCCGGGCGTGATGAACTGGATCGCATCGGTGGGTTTCTGGAAGAAGAACGGCGGTTCGCGCGTCGGATCGGAACCCATTTCCCGGGCGTGCGCGGCATAGTTGCGCCCGATGCAATAGATGCGCCGCACCGGGAAAACATCGGTGGTGCCCACGATGGGAATGGTGGTCTGCGCCACCGCGAAGGGCGTTTTCGCCGTGGTCTGGGCGGCGGCTGGCTGTGCGGCCAGGATGGCGGCTGCGCCGCCTGTGGCGTTCAGCATGCCGCGTCGTGTCAAATTGGCCATGATTTCCTCCCGGAGAAGAGTGGGCAGGCCCTTGTCGGGCTCTGGATGCTGACGACCGTCTCATAGCCGCCACAGACAGAGAGAGGGTTGCCGGGAGGTCTGCAAATGTCAATGGGATCGCGTGCCGGTTCTCGACGTGAACGACAATGAACGGACCATGATGCGCGTGCGCCAACAGGTGAAATCCCGCTCTTGCCAGCCGCCATCGACGTGCCCCACACTGCCGCCTGGTGACAGGCGCAGACCTGTCCGGGGAGGATCAGCATGAAATCGATGATGGCTGCGGCTTTGGCCGCTTTCGCCCTTGGCACGGTTTGCGCCAAGGCTCAGACCGGCGTGCTGAACGTCAAGGAAATCGGCAGCTTCCACATCGGCGGCCAGGAGGCTGTGCTGGAAGGATTGCCAACCCGCGAGATCGTCTTCACGCCGGGCGCGCCCGCCCTGAAGGTGGACCCCAACGGCGAATTCGAGACAGGCCAGATGTATGTGCAGTTCATCAAGCTGGCGGCCCCCAAGGCGCGGTATCCTCTGCTGATGTGGCATGGCGGCGGCCTCTCCGGCGTGACCTGGGAAACCAAGCCGGATGGCAAGCCCGGCTGGCAGCAGTTCTTCCTTGGGGCAGGCCATGATGTCTATGTCTCGGATTCCGTGGAACGCGGGCGCTCCGGCTGGTCGCGCTATCCTGAAATCTACAAATCCGAGCCCTTCTTCCGGGCGAAGAAGGAAGGCTGGGATCTGTTCCGCCTTGGTCCTGCGGATGGCTGGAATCGCGATCCTGCCAAGCGCGTGGCCTATGAGGGCCAGCAGTTTCCGCTGGAAGCCTATGATCAGTTCGGCAAGCAGGGCGTGCCGCGCTGGTCGACCAATGATGCGCCGACGCAGGCGGCTTACGATGCGCTCGTCAAACGCGTCTGCCCCTGCGTGATCATGGTGCACAGCCAGGGTGGCAATTTCGGTTTCACGGCGGCGCTCAACAACCCTGACCTGGTGAAGGCGCTGATTGCCGTCGAACCCTCGGGCGCGCCCAACCCCGAGCGGGCGGATGCCGCCAAGGTGAAGGGCGTGCCCCACCTTGTGGTCTTCGGCGACAATCTCGACAAGTCGCTGTGGCCACGCCTTGTGCCCAACATCCGCAAATGGGCGGATGCCATGAAGGCGGGCGGCGGCTCGGCCGATTGGATGGAACTGCCCCAGCAGGGCATCAAGGGCAACACCCACATGCTGATGATGGACCGCAATTCCGATCAGATCGCCGGATTGATCAACGACTGGCTGGTCGCGAAGGGGCTGGCGACGAAATGAGGCGACGACAGCTGCGATTGGCGTGTCGCATGTCAGGCACCCATCCCTCCCCCTTGAGGGGAGGGTGGCCCGAAGTGCAGCGCAGGGTCGGGAGGGGGTCGCGCTGACCTCTCCGGATAGCGCGGCGCGACCCCCTCCCGGTTCGCATCGCTCACCACCCTCCCCGCAAGGGGGAGGGATGGCACGAGGTCAGCCGCGCTTGCGCAGGAAGGCCACGATCCGCACGCTCTTCCAGATGCCGGCTGTGTGGAACGGATCGGCGCGGTTGAATGCTTCCGCCGCCGCACGATCAGGCGCCTCCAGCAGGAAGAACGAGCCCTTGGCCGTCTCGCCGTCATCCTCCACCAGCGGACCGGACATGACGATGGTTACCGGGCCGCCTGCCGAGGCGTTGAGAAAGGCGCGGTGGGCGTCATAGGCCGCGAGCCGGGTGGGGAGTGCGCCAGGCTTGTCGAGCGCGTGGACGGTGAAGAGCATGGCGGTTCCCTGATCGCTGGGTGTTGATCCGATCTAGCGTGGATCCTGCGCGGTGGGAATGGCGAAAGCCCCCGCCCAGGCCGCCAGGCCCGATATCAGCGTGCCCCAGGCCGTATCGATGATCACCAGTCCGGCATGCCAGTCCCGCATGATGGTCCAGCTTGTCAATTCATAGCAGGAATAGGCGACCAGCCCGAGGATCGCCCCATTCACGAAGGCATCCACGCGAGTTCCGCCCGCCACCACAGGTTTTCCAGCGAACCACGCCAATCCGCCGATATGGATGAGGTAAAACAGCGCTGCCGGGCCAAGCCGGAGTGTATCCAACATGGTGTCGCCAAGAGCGGAGAGGAACAATGGCCGCATGACAAGCGGGATCATCACCGCATCAGCGGCGAGCAACACGAGTGCGGCCAAAAGGGTGAAGCGGGCGAGGGGATTCATGGAGTCTCCAGCTTGGTTGAGTTACACCTGCGCAAGCTGGATGGATGCAGGCGCAAGCTGGGTGAATGCACGAGAATTCAGGAATGGTGGCGTTGACGGATTGCACGACCAGTGAAAACCGCAATTGGACAACGGGACTCCGCATTAACCATGGTTAACACCCCCTTGCACAAAAACTAGGTAATCCTCACCATTCCGGGTTATAAGCGCCGACTTCTCAGTCTGAGGCAAAAAGACAAAGAGGCCAGTATGGCACGGCGGTATTTCGGTACGGATGGCATTCGTGGCAGGGCAAATGGTGTGATCACGCCAGAGCTGGCGCTCAAGGTGGGTCAGGCGACAGGCATCGTGTTCCAGCGCGGCGACCATCGCCACCGGGTCGTCATCGGCAAGGATACGCGGCTTTCCGGCTACATGATCGAGACCGCGCTGACGGCGGGCTTTCTCTCGGTCGGCATGGATGTGCTGGTGCTCGGTCCCATGCCCACGCCCGCCATCGCCATGCTGACGCGCTCGATGCGCGCTGATCTGGGCGTGATGATCTCGGCTTCTCACAATCTCTACGAGGATAACGGCATCAAGCTGTTCGGTCCGGATGGTTACAAGCTCAACGACGAGATCGAGGCGGAAATCGAGGCGCTGCTGGAAAGCGACCTGATGTCCCGGCTTTGCAAGTCGCCTGACATGGGCCGTGCCAAGCGCGTGGAATCTGTTCATGCCCGCTATATCGAGTTCGCCAAGCGCACCCTGCCGCGACACATGTCACTCGACGGGATGCGCATCGTGCTCGATTGCGCCAATGGCGCGGGATACAAGGTAGCGCCGGAAGCACTCTGGGAGCTTGGTGCCGAAGTGATCACCATCGGCAATGAGCCCGATGGCTTCAACATCAACCGCGGCGTGGGGTCGACGGCACCCGATGCGCTGATCCGCAAGGTGCGGGAAATGCGCGCCGATGTCGGCATAGCCTTGGATGGCGATGCCGATCGGGTGCTGATCGTTGATGAAAAGGGCCAGGTTGTCGATGGCGACCAGCTGATGGCCGTGGTTGCGGAGAGCTGGAAGGAAGACGGGCGGCTAACGCAGCCAGGCATCGTCGCCACCATCATGTCGAACCTGGGCCTCGAGCGGCATCTGCATTCGTTGGGGATGAGTCTCGCCCGCACGGCGGTGGGCGATCGCTATGTACTCGAATACATGCGCGAGCACGGCTTCAACGTGGGTGGGGAGCAATCCGGCCACATCATCCTCTCGGACTACTCGACAACGGGCGATGGCCTGATTGCAGCCTTGCAGGTGCTGGCCTGTGTCAAGAAGGAAGACAGGCCAGTGTCCGAGGTGTGCCACCGCTTCGAGCCATTGCCGCAAATCCTCAAGAATGTGCGCTACCGCAAGGGCCAGCCGCTGGCGGAGGACAAGGTGGTCAGTGCCATTGAGGACGCGCGAAAGCGTCTGGGCAACACGGGCCGCCTCGTGATCCGGCCTTCGGGCACAGAGCCGGTGATCCGCGTGATGGCGGAGGGCGACGACAAGGATCTGGTCGAGCGCGTGGTGAATGACGTTGTGGAAGTCATCACGCTGGCAGCGGCCTGATCCGTCGAGCGTTGACAACCAGGCCGGTTCCGCCGAAGACCCGAGCGTCTCCAACCCGCCCAGACCTCGCCATCTTGCAGCCCAGCTTTCTCAGCCGCAATTATAAGAAGTTCCTGATCATCCTGCATGATCTGGCGATGACGGCGGCTGCGCTGGTCATAAGCCTAGTCTTGCGTTTTGATGATCCGGTGCTGTTGGAGCGTCTGCGGTATTGGCGCTGGATGTTGCCCTATCTGGCGCTTGCAACCTGCGTTTATCTGTTTTTCCGCCTCTACCAGTCGAAATGGCGTTTTGCCTCGCTTCCGGATCTTTTGGGTATCGCCAAGGCCTCTGCCGCGCTGGCGCTGGCGCTTCTGGTCATCGACTACGTCGTGCTGGCCCAGAATCTTTACGGTGGCTATTTCTTCGGGCGGCAGACCATCGGCATCTACTTCGTGGTGCAGATGGCGCTTTTGGGCGGGCCGCGCATTTTCTATCGCTCGTGGAAGGACAGCCGCGCCAAGGCCTCCCCTGACAGGCGGGAAGCCGCCCCGACGCTGATTCTTGGTCGCCCTTCCGATGTCGAGGTGCTGTTGCGCGGCATCGAGACTGGCGCGGTCAAGAACATGCGTCCCGTGGCCATCCTCAGCCCGCGTGAGGTCGATCAGGGCCAGGTGATCCGCGGCATCAAGGTGCGGGGCGATTTTGGCGATCTGGCGAGTGAAGTGAATTCCGCAGAGATGAAGGGTGCCCCCATCCGCAGGATCGTGATGACACCAGCGGCGCTGGCGCCCGATGCCGAGCCGGAGAAGGTGCTGGATCGTGCCCGGCGTTTCGGCATTCCGGTTCTGCGAATGCAGTCGATGGAGGGGGCCACGCCTGGCATGTTGGCCCCGGTTGATATCGAAGACCTTCTGCTCAGACCCAGCCACGACGTGGACGAGGAACTGGTCGGACGCTTCGTGCTGGGCAAGCGCTGCGTCGTCACGGGCGGCGGCGGCTCCATCGGCGGGGAAATCTGTCGTCGCTTGCAGGCCTATGGTGCTGCGGCAATCCTCATCATCGAGAACTCGGAACTGGCGCTGCACAGCATTTCGGAAGACCTGGAGCGCGGGCAAGGTGATACCGTCGTGACGGGGCATATCGCCGATGTGCGCGAGAAGCAGCGGCTGAACGGCCTGATCAGCGATTTCAAGCCAGACATCGTGTTTCACGCCGCCGCCCTCAAGCATGTGCCCTATCTGGAGCGGGATTGGGCGGAGGGCGTTAAGACCAACATCTTCGGCAGCATCAACGTGGCGGAAGCCGCCATTGCCGCGCGTGCGGCCACCATGGTGATGATCTCGACGGACAAGGCAATCCAGCCCGTGTCGATGCTAGGGGCCACCAAACGTTTCGCCGAAATGGCAACGGAGGCGCTTGACCGTGAGAAGAACGGCACGCGGCTGATCTCCGTGCGGTTCGGCAACGTGCTGGGATCAAACGGTTCTGTGGTGCCTAAATTCAAGGCACAGATCGCCCATGGCGGCCCGGTGACGGTGACCCACCCCGACATGATCCGCTATTTCATGACAGTGCGCGAGGCGTGCGATCTCGTGCTCACCGCGGCATCGCACGCGCGGCAATCGCGGGATGCAGGCAAGGCCAAGGTCGATGGATTGCCCTCGGTCTACGTGCTGAAGATGGGCCAACCTGTAAAGATCGCGGAATTGGCGGAGCGACTGGTGCGCCTCTCCGGCCTGGAACCGGGACGCGACATCGAGATCAAATACACTGGCGTCAGGCCGGGCGAGCGGCTCAATGAAATCCTGTTCGACAAGGATGAGCCGATGGTCGAGACGGGGCTGAATGGCGTGATGGCGGCGCAAACCCACGCGGCAAAGCAGCAGAAGATTACGGAATGGATCGATGGGCTGAAGGCAGCGCTGGCGTCTGGCGACGTGACCGAGGCGAATGCGGTGCTGATGGCGGCGATTGCGGATTATCGGCCGGGTGGGGAGAGTGCGGCCTGATCCAAACATGTGAAATTGCAAGTTTCTGCATGACCTGATATCAAAGATATCAATCTCAAAACAGGAGGTATGCGTTGAGTGATATTCTCTTGAGGGGCGTATCTCAGGACCTCGGGATAAAGCTGCGGGAGCGTGCTGCGCATAACAAACGCAGTATTTCCGATGAAGCTCAAGCTCTTCTGCGGCGTGCGCTTGTTGAGCCGAACGAGTCGCGCGGCATTGCAACCGAAATCAGAAATATGCTGGCTCCGGATGGTTTCGTGGATCTGGATTTGCCGCCCCGTGGGCCAGACAGGCCGCCACCTGATTTCTCATGATCCTCCTTGATACGAACATCATTTCCGAGGTGATGGCGGAAAATAGCTTGCCGGATGTTGTTGCCTGGCTCGACGCTCAGCGTCGGCAGGATCTCTTTTTGAGTGCGATCACATTGCTGGAACTGCAATACGGGATTGAACGCATGTCTGCGGGTACCCGCAAATTAAAGCTTGAAACGACTGTGGAGCGCATTGTCCGCGAACTCTATGTGGGCCGTATCTGCGTTGTGGATAGCGCCGTTGCGCGTGCTGCCGGGCAAGTGCGTGTGAGGCGTGAGAGACTTGGTCGCCCGATAACTGTTGCCGACGCGGCTATTGCCGCGACCGCGCTTACGCACGAGTTCGCACTGGCCACGCGCAACATCCGCGATTTCGAAGGGCTCGGTCTGCACCTGATCAATCCGTTCGAACCGCAACCGTAACCCCGCTCACCCCAGCAACGCCGTAATCTCTTTCCGTGCCGCATCCGCCAGATCCTTGCGCGACAGCGCATAGGCGACCGTCGCCTGCAGATACCCGATCTTCGAGCCGCAATCGTATGTGATGCCGTTGTAGTTCAGGCCATGCACGGCCTGCTTCTTCATCAGTCTGACGATGCCGTCGGTGAGCTGGATTTCGCCCCCGGCGCCCCGCTCGCCCTTTTCGAGAATCTTGAAGATTTCGGGTTGCAGGATATAGCGCCCGGTGACGTAGCGGTTGGACGGTGCCGTGCCCTGTGGCGGTTTTTCAACCATCTGGGTGATCTTGAAGCCCATTTTCGAGACAGGCTTGCCCACACCGACAATGCCGTACTGGTGCGTCACGGAGGGGTCACATTCCTCGACCGCGATGACATTGCCGCCGCCCGCCGCCTTGTAGACATCCACGCACTGCTTCAGGCAACCGGACCCGGTATTGCCCTTGCCAATGGTGATCATGTCAGGGAGCAGCACGGCGAAGGGTTCGTTGCCGACCAACTCGCGCGCGCACCACACCGCGTGGCCCAGGCCCAGCGGTTCCTGCTGACGGGTGAAGGAGGTTTCGCCCGCACCAGGGCGCTCGTCGCGCAGCTGCTTCAGGATATCGAGCTTGCCGCGCTTCTGCAGGGAGTCCTCCAGTTCATAGGCCATGTCGAAATGGTCCTCGATCACCTGCTTGTTGCGCCCTGTGACGAAGATGAAATGCTCGATGCCTGCCTCGCGGGCTTCCTCCATCACAACCTGCAAAACCGGCTTGTCCACCAGTGTCAGCATTTCCTTGGGAATGGACTTGGTGGCGGGCAGGACGCGGGTGCCAAGCCCGGCCACGGGAAAGATGGCCTTGCGGATGGGTGGCAGTTTCGATGCGATCGACATGGTGGATTTACCTGTGCTGGCCGGACGGCCTGTCATGAGAACGGCGGAGCTTTGCCAGTGTTTTCCTTAACGCCGCTTGAACCTAATCAAGCTATTGCGTGAAGCAAGGCCACTTCTGGAGCTTCCAACATGACTGTTCTTGTCACGGGCGGTGCGGGCTATATCGGGAGCCATATGGTCCTCGAACTGCTGGACCGAGGCGAAAAAGTCATCATTCTCGACAATCTTTCGACCGGGTTTGACTGGCTCGTGCCCGAAGGCGTGCCGCTGTTCGTGGGCGAGACAGGCAACCAGAGCCTCGTCTCGTCGATCATTCGCGCACACGATGTGCGCTCGATCATTCATTTCGCCGCATCCATCGTGGTGCCGGATTCAGTATCCGACCCGCTATCCTACTATCTCAACAACACGGTCAATTCGCGTGCGATGATCGAGGCGGCCGTGAAGGGGGGCGTGAGCGAGATCATCTTTTCCTCGACCGCCGCAGTCTACGGCACGCCAGACAAGATGCCGATCTCCGAGGATGACCGATTGAACCCGGAATCACCCTACGGCATGTCGAAGCTGATGACCGAGGTGATGCTGCGCCATGCCTCGGAAGCGCATGGGCTGAAGCATGTGATTCTGCGCTATTTCAATGTGGCGGGCGCCGATCCGCGCCTGCGCACAGGGCAATCCTCCACACGCGCCACGCATCTGATCAAGGTCGCTGCGGAAGTCGTGGCGGGCAAGCGCGAGGGCATGAGTGTTTTCGGCACGGATTATCCCACGCCGGACGGCACTTGCCTCAGGGATTATATCCACGTCAGTGATCTTGCCCGCGCCCATTCCTCTGCGCTTGATCATCTCAGGGGAGGGGGCGCAAACGGCACCTTCAACTGCGGCTATGGGCGTGGTTTCTCGGTGCTCGACGTGATCAACATGGTCAAGAAAGTCTCCGGCAAGGAGTTCCCCGTGGCCATCAGCCCCCGCCGCGCCGGTGATCCGGCGGGCCTTGTCGCCGACAATACCCGCATCCGCAGCACCCTGAATTGGGTGCCGCAGCTTGATGACCTGGAGACGATCGTGCGCCATGCGCTGACGTGGGAAGAAAAGCTGAAAAGCAGGAATCGTTAGGGTCAGCACTTCCTAGGTCTGCCGCGCGTTGGGGCCTCGCCTTGCTGGCTTGCCGATGGCAGTGCCGCGGATGACGGCCGCATTGCCGAATTTGGCGCGGATGGCATCGACGGCCGACTCGGTTGCGATGTCGCGCTTCAGGTCGTGATCGAGGAGATCGCCCCGGTCGGCCTGGCTGGCGGGTTTCAGACCCGTGACGCCAACGCCGATCAGGCGAAAGGCGGTCTT
This sequence comes from Hyphomicrobiales bacterium, assembly GCA_031378805.1. GTDB lineage: Bacteria > Pseudomonadota > Alphaproteobacteria > Rhizobiales > Beijerinckiaceae > JADCCX01. The sequence goes on along the minus strand of JANNEO010000101.1, from coordinate 7,306 downwards.
GCCCTTTGCTTCAGGGGCCAGAAGCTCCTTCGCCTGATCGAAGATGCGCTTGGCGAGTTGCGTGGCATCGCTGCCCGTGCGTGACCGCGAGATGATCCTGAAATCTGCGGTCTTCAGCTTCAACGTCACTGTTGCGCCTGCCAAGCCTTGCGTTTTCAAGCGCCGGTGGACCTTCTCCGAAAGATCCCAGAGGATGGGCACCAGCATGTCCAACGCGCGAATATCCTGGTCGAAGGTTGTTTCGGCCGAGACACTCTTGGTCTCATGCTCGGGCTGGACAGGGCGGTTGTCGATGCCACGAGCCAGGCGAAACAGCCTGCCGCCCTCAGCACCATGGCGGCGAAAGAGGTCGCTCTCCTCGGATCGGCGCAGATCGGCGATGGTACGGATGCCGTCCTTTGCCAACCTCTCCTGCATTGTCTTGCCCACGCCCCAGATGATGCCGACTGAACGTGGTTCGAGGAAGGCCAGTGTTTCTGCCCGGCCAATGATCGAGAACCCCTTGGGTTTGTCGAGATCGGAGGCGATCTTGGCCAGGAACTTGTTATGCGAAAGGCCGACCGAGACCGTGATGCCAACCTCGCGCACGACATCGCGGGCAAAACGGGCCAGCACGGCGACGGGCGGTGAGCCGTGCAGGCGCTCTGTGCCGCCCAGATCAAGGAATGCCTCGTCGATGGACACCGGCTCGACGAGCGGCGTCAGCGCCAGCATCATCTGGCGCACCGCACGCCCTGCCGTCTTGTATTTCTCCATATCGGGGCGGATCACGACCGCGTGCGGGCAGGCGTCGAGTGCCTTGAACATCGGCATGGCGGAGCGCACCCCGTAGGTGCGTGCGACATAGCAGGCGGTGGCGACAACGCCGCGCCTGCCGCCGCCAATGATGACCGGCTTGTCCGCGAGATCAGGGTTGTCGCGCTTCTCGACCGCAGCGAAGAAGGCATCGCAGTCGATATGCGCGATGGACAGGCTCTTGAGCTCGACATGCCTCAGCAGGCGCGGGCTGCCGCAATGGCTGCACCGGCGCTCGCTGTCACCCCAGGCAAGGCAATCGCGGCACAGAATCATGATCTTTCAGGCATCCTCCCGCTCATGGTGAGGCCCGGCGAGAGCGACATTGGCCGCTCCGACCCGTTCAGGCTGCTCCCCCGTGTTGGCGGCAAAGGCGAGCAACAGCGATTCGTCCTGGGCCACATGGGCCAGAACCTGGCTCAGAAAGCCGGTTTCCGCAGCGGCAGCCCTTAGATTTTCTGGCCCAAGCCCGGTCATGTCGAGGAAACGCCCGAGGCGATCAGGGTCAGAAGCCAGGAAGCCGAGGGCTGCAATGGCGATTGTTTCGGCTTCTTCACGAGAAACGCGAGAATTGCGGGGATTGCGTTGCATCCTTTGCCTTTCGTCAACCCTTGTCGGTTAACATTTAAACTCAGATTTTATGCAAGGACGCGTCTGCAGCGCGCCGATAGGTCCACACCATGGCGAAAACGGTCCTGATCGTCGAGGACAACGAGCTCAACATGAAGCTCTTCAACGACCTTCTCGAGGCCCGCGGCTATCGCGTGCTGCAGACAAGGAGCGGTCATGAAGTGCTGTCGCTGGCGCGTATGCACAAGCCGGACCTCATCCTGATGGATATCCAGCTGCCAGAAATCTCCGGCCTTGATGTCACGAAATGGCTGAAGGACGATGCTGAGCTCAAGTCAATACCGGTCATCGCCATCACCGCCTTCGCCATGAAGGGAGACGAGGAGCGCATCCGCACCGGAGGCTGCGAGGGTTATCTCTCGAAGCCCATCTCCATCCCGAAGTTCCTGGAAACTGTCCAGCAATTTGCAGGAACGAACTGAACATGACAGCCCGCGTCCTGGTCGTTGATGACCTTCTGCCCAACATCAAGCTGTTGGAAGTGCGACTGACATCCGAGTATTTCGACGTTCGCACCGCGACCAACGGCACCGATGCCGTTGCAATCTGCGAGCGTGGCGATTGCGATATCGTGCTGCTTGACGTGATGATGCCCGGCATGGATGGCTTCGAAGTGTGCAAGCATCTGAAAAGCTCGCCGCTGACCGCCCATCTCCCCGTCGTGATGGTGACAGCGCTCGATCAGCCTGCCGACCGCCTGAAGGGGCTGGAGGCCGGTGCCGACGATTTCCTGACTAAGCCTGTCAATGAAGTGGCGCTGCTCGCCCGGGTGAAGAGCTTGGTGCGGCTTAAGATGCTGACCGACGAATTGCGCACCCGCGCCAGCGCGTCGCGCGATGTCGGCATCACCGACCCCAACACCGCCGCGCTGTCCGATACGGGGCTTGGTGGCAAGATCCTCATCGTGGATGATCGGCAGACGTCCTACGAACGGCTCGCCAACAGCTTGGGCCAGGTCCATAATGTCGAGATCGAGACTAACCCGCAGCAGGCCATGCTGCGTGCGCCGGAAGGCAATTTCGATCTGGTGATCGTCAGCCTTGGTCTGGATAATTTCGATGGTCTGCGCCTGTGCAGCCAGCTTCGCACGATGGAACGTACCCGCAAGGTGCCGCTGCTGATCATCGCTGACCTTGACGATGAGCAGCGCATCCTGCGCGGCCTCGAAATCGGCGTGAACGACTATCTCATGCGTCCGGTGGATCGCAACGAGATGTTGGCCCGCGTGCGCACGCAGGTGCGTCGCAAGCGCTATATCGACAGCCTCGGCAATGCCGTGACGCTGTCGATGGAGGCCGCCGTGGTGGACACGCTGACCGGTCTTCACAACCGGCGCTACATGCAGAGCCACCTGACGCAGCTGATCAATGAAGGTGTATCGACGGGCACGGCATTCTCGCTGATGATCCTCGATATCGATCACTTCAAGCAGGTGAACGATACCTGGGGGCATGATGCGGGTGACGAGGTGCTGAAGGAGTTCTCGGCCCGAATCCGCAAGGCGATCCGAGGAATTGACATGGCCTGTCGCTCTGGCGGTGAGGAATTTGTCGTGCTGATGCCCGAAACGGAACCGCATGTGGCACAAATCGTGGCAGAGCGCATCCGTATGCGGGTGGAGCGCCAGCCCTTCCCAATCTATGGGGGCAAGAAATTGATCAGCGTGACGGTGTCTGTGGGCGTGTCGGGCTTCCGCTCGGGACACACAACGGCGGACGCTCTGCTGAAACGTGCGGACGAGGCGCTCTACCGGGCCAAGCGCGACGGGCGCAACCGGGTTATCGCCGACGCGGCATAGCGCGTTATCCTTTCGGCTTTACCCTAACGGCGAACTCACCTTTCATTCACCATGTCCGTTAGTTGCTCTGCGGTATCAGAGACCGCTACCGAGTTGGGCAAGGGAGCGGCGACGTGGCAACAGCCAACAAAGCCTGCACCCGCCCGGCATCGCATCCAGGTCCGCCGCATCTCCTGGATACTTCGTCGGGACAGCTGGCGGGGATAGGCAAGAGTGGCCTCCTCGTGCCTGTTTCCCGCCAGCACCTTCTCTTCCTGCACCTCTGGCATTCTGGCACTGGCATTTTCGCCCGGCATCGCTTATGTCGAAGCCAACTCAGGCTTTTGCGGAAGTATTTCTCCCATGGAGACAGTGATCATCGTCATCCACCTGCTTATCGTCATGGCCTTGGCCGTGGTGGTGTTGCTGCAACGCTCCGAGGGCGGTGGCCTTGGCATCGGCGGCGGTGGTGGCTCAGGCCCATCCGGCTTCCTGACGGGGCGGGGACAGGCCAATGTTCTGACACGCTCGACAGCCATGCTGGGCGCGGCGTTTTTCGTGACCAGCCTCGCGCTGGCCATTATCGCCAGCCGTACATCTGCGCCGCGCTCGGTGATTGACCAGATTGTGCCGGGGCAGACTGTTCCGTCGTTGCCTGGCGCACCTGCGGCTCCCGGCGGCAGCGTGCTTGACCAGTTGAATCAGATGCAGCGCAGTGCTCCGCCTGCTCCACCCGCCGCACCGGCACCTCCTGCTTCGAATTGACGTGGCACCTACAAAAGCCGAGGGGGCCGGGTGACCGGCCCTTTCTTTTTGCCTGTGCAAAGCGTTTTTAGCGCTACCCGAATCAATCAACTCTGCCTAAACGTGGAATCCCATGACACGGTATATTTTCATCACCGGTGGCGTGGTTTCCTCGCTTGGTAAAGGTCTTGGAGCAGCAGCGCTGGGCGCTGTCTTGCAGGCTCGGGGCTATACAATCCGGCTGAAAAAGCTCGATCCCTATCTCAACGTCGATCCTGGAACGATGTCGCCCTATCAGCATGGCGAGGTCTTCGTCACCGATGATGGCGCGGAGACCGATCTTGATCTGGGCCATTACGAGCGCTTCACCGGGCGTTCGGCCAACAAGATGGACAACATCACCACGGGACGCATCTACCAGGAGATCATCGCCAAGGAACGCCGTGGCGATTATCTCGGCGCGACGGTGCAGGTGATCCCGCATGTCACCAATGCCATCAAGGATTTCGTGCTGGCCGACAATGAGGGCTTCGATTTCGTGCTGGTCGAAGTGGGCGGCACGGTGGGCGACATCGAGGGCCTGCCGTTCTTCGAGGCGATCCGCCAGCTCAAGAACGATCTGCCACGCCAGCACGCTTGCTACATTCACCTGACCTTGCTGCCGTATATTCCCAGTGCTGGCGAATTGAAGACCAAGCCGACACAGCATTCCGTGCAGGAACTGCGCTCCATCGGCATCCAGCCCGACATCCTGCTGTGCCGCACCGACCGCGAAATTCCCGAAAACGAGCGGCGCAAGCTGGCGCTTTTCTGCAACGTGCGCCCCTCGGCCGTGGTGGAGGCACAGGACGCCAGCCATATCTACGAGGTGCCGCTGACCTATCACCGCGAAGGGCTGGACCGCGAGGTGCTGCACGCGCTGGGCTTTGACAACCCGCCCGCGCCTGATCTGTCGCGCTGGGAAAAGCTGATGGAAACCATCCACAACCCGGAAGGGGAGGTGACCATCGCGGTTGTCGGCAAATACACCGGCCTGAAGGATGCCTACAAATCGCTGATCGAGGCGCTGGCCCATGGCGGCTTCGCCAACCGGGTGAAGGTGAAGCTGGACTGGATAGAGAGCGAGATTTTCGAGAAGGAAGACCCCACGCCGCATCTGGAGCATGTGCATGGCATCCTGGTGCCCGGCGGTTTCGGCCATCGTGGCGCGGAGGGAAAAATCCGTGCGGCGCAGTTCGCGCGGGAGCGCAATGTTCCTTATTTCGGCATCTGTTTTGGAATGCAGATGGCCTGCTTGGAGGCGGCTCGCAATCTTGCGGGCCTGCCCAACGCCAATTCCACCGAATTCGGTCCGACCGACGAGCCCGTGGTGGGCATGATGACGGAATGGATGAAGGGCAACGAGCTTGAAACGCGCAAGTCTGGCGGCGACCTGGGCGGCACGATGCGGCTGGGGGCCTATGTGAATTCCTTCACCAAGGGATCGAAGATCGCGGAATGCTATGGCGCAACACAGGTCTCGGAGCGCCACCGCCACCGCTACGAGGTCAACATGGGCTATCGCGCCAGGCTGGAAGCCGCTGGCCTGATGGTCGCGGGCGTCTCGCCCGATGGGCTGTTGCCCGAAACGGTGGAGTATCCCAACCATCCGTGGTTCATCGGGGTGCAGTATCACCCGGAACTGAAATCCCGCCCGCTGGAGCCGCATCCGCTGTTTGCGGGATTCATTGGGGCGGCAGTGGTGCAGAGCCGGTTGGTGTGACTGATCCCGCTTTGCTGCGGTCGAATTCGAAAGAGTGCAGACTGTGATGATCCCCGGTGCCTCCCGGAGTGTCGCCGCACGTGCTGCGGGCGAAACCGCGCATTCAAAGGATTTCACGGCCTGCATGGAAACATCAGGCGGCGTGACATCGGTCATGCTGGAATGCTCCGACCAGGAGATCGCACGCCAGGATGTGCGGCTGAACAAGGCCTTTCACGCCCTAATGAAAGCGACCCCCGCAAAGCGCCAGAAGCAGCTGAGGGATGTGCAGCGCCTGTGGATTGCCTATCGCAAGGCGAATTGCGACTTCTACGAAGACCCCGACAAGGGCACAAGCGCGGCGATTGCCACGTCAAGCTGCTTCCTCAGTGCCACGGCGGCGCGGGCGAAGGAGCTTGAGGAGCTGGCGGAGTAGGGGTGCTCCCTTTCTTGCCTTTCGCGTGCAAGGCGCATGGTGTGCAAGGGCTTACGGTGTGCCCAATCCATGTTCCCGAACCACCAGCCCGAAATACCAGCGTAAACGTAAGCAAACCGGGGACTGCTTCCTCTTTCGGGAGGGAAGCGCTTGCGAAACAGAAGAGGCCGGATGCTGTCATTGTCTTGTTGGCGGATTGGCGGGAGGCGTCTGGGCATATTAATTATGCAATTGAGATCGTGTCCCCGTAATCCCGTAATCATAATTACTGTCTCCAGTAATTAAAATGTGTGCATCAGTCAGCGGCAAACTCGGGGCGTATCAAATCCCGCTGTAAACACACCTAGCATGTCGCAATATTTCCTTGATAGAAAGACATTCTGATAGCTTTGACAAGCGAAATTGCTCCGAATTGTTGATTATTTAAATCAACATCTTTCCAAATAAAGGTTTCTTCTGATTGTAAACAAGGAGAACCTAGCCAGATTATTTTTTTAAATTCTCCACCTCCTATTGCATTTCCAGTTTCATTTAGAAAAATAATATCCGCATAAATTAATTTTGGAGTTGATCCAGGAAGTTTTAATTCAGGAATTCGCATCGGAATACCTGCAACATTTCTAATGTAAAATTGAGGCGATATAGTTAATCTTGGCGGCCCAGTTTTTCGCCATAACTTTATTTTTATTGTATCAATTTTTAAGTATATTGTATTGTCAATCATAATATTAACGTCATTTTTAGAATAAAATGTACCTTCATTGATGTCAGATTGTCCCGTCAAAACCAATGAGGAGGGGTTTAGAGTTGCAAAAATTAAATTTTTATTAATTGGCATTTAAACAAAATTCTTTCAGTTGGAATTACGGAGACAAGATACAAATTGTATCGTTTCCTTAGCTCTCACGCCGCCCGCCCCGTCACCACGGGCAGCGCCACAGTCTCCACCTTGCTCAGGTCCAGCCGCTTCGATGCGCCATCGATGTCGAACCCAACCACTGCACCGGTCTCATCCAGATCGACATTGAGGCCCGCAGCCACTTCGCGCGTTTCCACGCCTGGCTTTGGTTGCAGTTCAATGTAGAGACTGTCCGTCTCGGCGTAATAATGCAACTTCATGGCGCTTGCTCCTCGAAATCACGGTCGAGAAAGGCATTGTGTACCGTTTCGTCATCATCAAGGC
>JANNEO010000028.1:0-61965 GCA_031378805.1 Hyphomicrobiales bacterium | reverse complement strand
CACCATGGGGTCGGTGTTCCAGCAGATCGAGGCGAAGACGATGCGGGCCATTGCGATTGCCTCACCAAGGCGTAACCCGCAATTGCCAGACGTGCCGACGCTGCAGGAGCAGGGCGTGACCGGCGCGGATGCCGAGAGCTGGACCGGATTCTTTGCGCCCGCTGCCACGCCTGCCGCCATTGCCGAGCGGCTGTCGAAGGAGATTCTCGCCTCGCTTGCCAAGCCCTCCGTGCGCGACGCCATCACCAAGTTGGGTTTCTCGCTCAACCTGCGCGATGCCACCCAGTTGAAGGCGTATCAGGCGGCCGAAATCAAGGTCTGGGAAGACATCATCAAGGCGGCGGGCATCAAGGCGGAGTAGGCGCATCCCAGCCGCGGGCGGGTTACCAATTGGCAATCCGCCCGCCAGCCTGCCGAGAGGTGCGACAAGGCACATTTGCAGGTGTCATCCACAGGATTGACCGGGAGCTGACATGCTGACGCTGACACGACCGCTCGCGCTTGCCGGGCTTTTCGCCCTCGCCCTGCCGATGATGCCAGCCGCTGCCATGCCGGTGTTGATGACGCCTGCGGTGGCGGAAGCGGTGATCCCGGTGCAATTCACGAATTCGCGCAGCTTTCGCCGGTGTATGCGCCAGAAATACGGACCTCGGTACTTCCGGGGCGTGAGCCGGGCACACCGCTATCACATGGCGCAGGCCTGTGGTGGCTGATCAGGTGCCGCAGAACGTCTGATACTCAGGGTCGGGGTTTGGGGGCGGCAGCATGAACTCCTCCGCATCAGGCTGATCCGCGTAAGGCGTTGCCAGAATGCGGTGCAATCGCTCGAACGGTGCGAGATCGCCCGCAACAGCGGCATCAAGCGCGGCCTCCACCCGGTGATTGCGCGGGATGATGGCGGGGTTGGCCTTCAGCATCAGCTGCGTGCGCTCACCTGGGGTGGTTGTTTCATGTGACAGCCGCTCGTGCCAGCGGGCAATCCATGAATCAATTCCGCCTGTTGTGGAGAAAAGCTCTCGCAGTGAGTCCAGTGCCTCAGGCGATGATTCCGCCTGCGAAAGCCATCGGAATGTCAGCGTGAAATCGGCGTTTCCGGCAGCCATGACCTGCAACAGGTCTTGTGCAAGCGCGAGATCGCCAGGCGCTTCGGATTGCAGACCCAGCTTGTAGCGCAGGCCCGCCGTGGTCGCTGTTTCGAACAGCTGGGGGAAGTGGTTGATCGCCGCGCGTGCCTGTTCCAGCGCCTTGTCCGGATCGGGATCGAGCAGGGGCAGCAGCGCCTCGGCCAGCCGCGCCAGGTTCCACTGCGCGATGCTGGGCTGGTTGCCGTAGGCGTAGCGGCTGTAATAATCGATGGATGAGAATACCGTGCTGGGATCGTATGTATCCATGAAGGCGCAGGGGCCGTAGTCGATGGTCTCGCCCGAGACTGTCATGTTGTCCGTGTTCATGACGCCGTGGATGAAGCCGACATTCATCCAGCGGGCAATGAGGTTGGCTTGCTGGGCAATCACCGCTTCAAGCATGGCGAGCGGCGTATTGTCGTGTGCGGCAAGCGCGGGAAAATGCCGCGCGATCGTTGTGTCGCAGAGGATGCGGACGGCCTCCATGTCGCCCTTCGCGGCGAAGTACTGGAAGCTGCCGACCCGGATATGGCTGGCGGCAATGCGCGTGGAAATGCCGCCCGGCTGGGGTGTCTGGCGCAGCACCGTTTCGCCCGTGGCCACAACGGCCAGCGCCCGCGTGGTGGGAACGCCGAGCGCGTGCATAGCCTCGCTCATGAGGTATTCTCGAAGCGCAGGAGCCAGGGCCGAGCGTCCGTCGCCACCACGCGAAAACGATGTGCGGCCTGATCCCTTGAGCTGGATATCGCGGCGTTGACCGTTGCGGTCTATGATCTCGCCGATAAGCATGGCGCGGCCATCCCCCAGCCTCGGGCTGAACTGGCCGAACTGATGCCCGGCATAGGCCAGCGCGATGGGGTTGGCGGTGTCAGGAAGTGCATTGCCCGCCAGCATGGCAAGGCCATCGGCGCTGGCGAGCCAGTCGGGATCGAGGTTGATCTCTTCGGCAAGTGTGCGATTCAGCAGCAGCAGCCGTGGGGAGGCGACGGGCTGCGGATTGAGCGCGATGAAGAAGCGCTCGGGCAGCTGGACGGAGAGGGTGTCGAAGGTCGGCGAAGGCATCGGCGAGAAATGCGGGGGAATGGGCGCGTTGGCAAGGAGGTAGATTTCCATCGCTTGACACGCCGCCCCGTTCTCGCCCATACGCCATATCAGGACACGCCTCCCTAACGAGGCGCAATCATCTGTGAGGATGGAGAGTTTTATGACGACTGCAACAGCTTCGGCTGCGACTCTTGTGCGCCCAAAGGTGCCCAATTTTTCCTCCGGTCCGTGTGCCAAAAGGCCGGGCTGGTCTCTCAAAAACCTCAGTGACGCGGCTCTCGGGCGCTCCCATCGCGCCAAGATCGGCAAGGCCAAGCTCAAGCTGGCCATCGACCTCACCCGCGAGGTTCTGCAGGTTCCTGCGGATTACCTCATTGGCATCGTGCCTGCCTCTGACACCGGCGCCTACGAAATGGCGATGTGGACGATGCTTGGTGCGCGTCCTGTCACGATGGTGGCCTGGGAATCTTTCGGCGAAGGCTGGGTGACAGACGCCGTCAAGCAGCTGAAACTCGCGGATTGCGAGACCGTGATTGCGCCTTATGGCGATCTCCCCAATCTCAGGAAGCTTGATACGAAGCACCGTGATATTTGCTTCACCTGGAATGGCACGACGTCAGGCGTGCGTGTGCCTGACGCTGACTGGATCGCGGCCGATCGTGAGGGGCTGACCTTTTGCGACGCCACATCCGCCGCTTTCGCGCAGCCGCTCGACTGGACCAAGCTCGATGTCACGACCTTCTCCTGGCAAAAGGCGCTCGGCGGGGAAGCCGCTCACGGGATGCTGATCCTGTCGCCCCGCGCGGTTGCCCGGCTTGAGACCTACAAACCGGCCTGGCCGATTCCCAAGGTGTTTCGCCTCACGTCGGGCGGCAAGCTGATCAAGGGCATCTTCGAGGGCGAGACGATCAACACGCCCTCCATGCTGTGCGTCGAGGATTATATCGATGCGCTGCAGTGGGCGAAGAAGGTCGGCGGCTTGCAAGGCTTGATGAAGCGTGCGGACAGCAACACCCGCGCCATCGCCGCGTTCGTGAAGGCCAGCGACTGGATCGACTTCCTGGCGGTGAAGCCCAAGACGCGCTCCAACACCTCGGTCTGCCTCAAGTTCACCGATCCTGCCGTGACGAAGTTGCCAGCCGATGATCAGGCGAACTTCGCCAAGGGCATAGTCGCCTTTCTCGAGAAGGAAGGTGTGGGCCTCGATCTCGGGCATTACCGCGATGCGCCTCCCGGTTTGCGCATCTGGTGCGGTGCGACCGTGCAGACGCGCGATGTGAAGGCGCTGATGCCGTGGATCGCCAAGGCGTTTGCTGCCGAGAAGGCGAAGCTGAACTAGTGCCCCTTTCTTCTCCTTTTGCGGGAGAAGGTGGTCGCCGATTAGCGACCGGATGAGGGGTCGCGCTAACCCCTCAGAACCCAGCGAAACCCCTCATCCCACCTTCGCAAACGCGAAGGCCACCTTCTCCCGCAGGGAGAGAAGGACAAGGAGCTTAAAATGACCAAACCCCGCGTTCTCATTTCCGATGCCCTCTCTCCTGCTGCCGTGCAGATCTTCACGGATCGCGGCATCGATGTGACGTTCGATCCAAGCCTCGGCAAGGACAAGGACAAGCTCGCCGCGATGATTGGCGATTACGACGGCCTTGCCATCCGTTCCGCCAGCAAAGCGACGGCGAAGCTGCTTGAATCCGCCACGAAGCTGAAGGTCATCGGCCGCGCGGGCATCGGCGTGGACAACGTTGATATCCCGGCGGCGACCGCCAAGGGGATCATCGTGATGAACACGCCCTTCGGCAATTCCATCACCACGGCGGAGCACGCCATTTCCATGATGATGGCGCTCGCTCGCCAGATTCCCGAGGCTGATCTCTCCACGCAGGCTGGCAAGTGGGAAAAGAACCGCTTCATGGGCGTCGAGATCACCGGCAAGACGCTGGGCGTCATCGGCTGCGGCAACATCGGCTCCATCGCGGCGGATCGCGGCATCGGCCTCAAGATGCGCGTCATCGCCTATGACCCGTTCCTGACGCCGGAGCGTGCCGTCAAGATCGGCGTGGAGAAGGTGGAACTGGACGAACTTCTGGCCCGCGCGGATTTTATCACGCTGCATGTGCCTATGACGGAAAAGACGAAGAACATCCTGTCGCGCGAGGCGCTGGCAAAGACGAAGAAGGGCGTGCGCATCATCAATTGCGCGCGCGGTGGACTGGTCGATGAAGAGGCGCTCGCCGATGCGCTGAAGTCGGGCCATGTCGCTGGTGCGGCCTTCGACGTGTTTGCGGAGGAGCCTGCATCGTCCAACGTATTGTTCGGCCTGCCCAACGTGATCTGCACGCCGCATCTGGGCGCTTCCACCAATGAGGCGCAGGAGAATGTGGCGCTGCAGGTGGCGGAACAGATGTCGGATTATCTGCTGCGCGGTGCCATCACAAACGCGGTCAATTTCCCGTCGATCTCGGCGGAAGAAGCACCGCGCGTGAAGCCATTCGTGGCGCTGGCGGAGAAGCTCGGCTCCTTTCTGGGCCAGCTGACAGAAGCCACGGTGAAGGGTATCCGCGTTGTCTATGAGGGCAAGGTGACGGAACTGAACACCAAGCCGATGACCGCCGCTGCCATCGCGGGCGCATTGCGTCCGTTCATGCCGGACATCAACATGGTCAACGCCGCCGCCATCGCCAAGGACAAGGGCATCAAGGTGGAAGAAACCACGCGCGATGCGGCGGAGGACGGCGAAAGCCGCATCAAGATCTATGTGGATGCCGAAGATATGAGCCGCCATGCCGCAGGCACGGTGCTCTCCGATGGTATCCCGCGCATTACAGAGATACGCGACATCAAGGTGGACGCGGCCTTCGCGCCGCACATGATCTATGTGCGCAACGCCGACAAGCCGGGCTTCATCGGCGCGTTCGGGTCACTCATGGGTGCGGCCAATGTCAACATCGCCACATTCAACCTGGGCCGTGATCGGGCGGGTGGCGATGCGATCTGCTACGTGGCGGTTGATTCACCCGTGGACGACGCGCTGATCGCCAAGATCGAGGCGATCCCGCAGGTGAAGCGGGCGAGACGGCTGGCGTTTTGATAACGGGTTTCTGCGGGAAATTATGATCAAGCTGGCATTGCCGCCGCGGCCATCGATTATCAAGCCGATTTCAGGTGATCGGACCTGAAAGCTCGACAGCGGCCATGGCGAGGGCACTTGGTGGTGGGTTCGCCAGGTCGTAGGTCCACACGTTGAACGCCTTCAGGATGTGCGGGCCGAAAGAATTGATCAGCGGGATATCGGCAGCGTCGCGGCCGCGTGCCACGACGATGCGTCCTATGCGGCGGATGTTGTTGCGCGGATCGAAGGTATGCCAGCGCCCGCCGAGCCAGACTTCGATCCAGGCGCTGAAATCCATCGGGTCGACCACCTTGACGCCGATGTCACCCAGATGTCCGTTCACGTAGCGTGCCGGTATGTTCATGCAACGGCACAGCGTGATGGCGAGGTGGGCGTAATCGCGGCAAACGCCGATGCGGCCATGATAGGCTTCGAACGCGCCGCGCGTCGATGAAGCGCCCATATAATCAAAGGCGATGTGGTTGTTGACGAAATCGCAGATGCCCTGGACCCTGCTCCAGCCCGGCGGCATGTTTCCGAAACGGTCCCAGGCGATCTGGCTGAGCAAATCAGTCTGACAGTAGCGGCTACCCATCAGGTAGACCAGGTTCTCGTCCGGAAGTTCGCTGACGGGAACTTCTTCGGCCTGGGGTTCGAACGGATCAAGCACGCCGTTGTCCTTGATCACGCTATCGCTGCGGATTGTCATGTCTCCGGCCGGAGCCTTGAAGCGGCGACACGTGTTCCCGAACAGGTCGCGGTAGGTGCTGTGACGGATCGCCGGAACCGATGTGAAGGTCTCCGGCTTCTGCATGTCGACGTCGCGTTCGGCGTGGGCACTCAGCAGGCAAACCATCTCGGTTGGCTGCTGACAAGTAACGGTTATCTCGTAGCCAAACCTGATAAGCATGTATCATCCGCAATTGTTTGAACGGCAAGTCTATACATGTTGGGCGGGAAGTGGAGAGAAATCGGCAGCTTGCCAATCACGCAGTGGGTAGGGTGGCCTTAGCCTCACTCCTTCTTCAGCCTCTCCGCTACCACCGGCGCGAAATACGTCAGCACCCCATCGCATCCCGCGCGCTTGAAGCTCAGCAGGCTCTCCATCATCACCCGGTCGAGATCGAGCCATCCGTTCCTGCCTGCTGCCATCAGCATCGCATATTCGCCGCTCACCTGATAGGCGAAGGTCGGGATCTGGAACGTGTCTTTCAGCCGCCGCGCGATGTCGAGATAGGGCATTCCGGGCTTGACCATGATCATGTCCGCGCCTTCCTCGATGTCGAGTGCGGCCTCGCGGATGGCCTCGTCTGCGTTGCCTGGGTCCATCTGGTATGTCCGCTTATCGCCAACCAGTGTCTGATTGGTGCCGATGGCGTCGCGGAATGGACCGTAGAATCCGCTCGCGTATTTCGCGGCATAGGACATGATCTGCACCTCTTCGAGGTGATGCGCATCGAGTGTGCGGCGGATCGCACCGATGCGGCCATCCATCATGTCGGATGGGGCGATCACGTCTGCTCCGGCCTCGGCCAGCGCCAGCGACTGGCGGCACAGCAGCGACACCGTCGGATCGTTGAGGATGCGGCCATCCTCGGTCAGCAGGCCGTCATGGCCGTGGCTGGTGTAGGGATCGAGGGCGGAATCGGTGATGATGCCGATCTCAGGCACGGCCTTCTTGATGGCCCGCACGGCCCGGCACATCAGGTTGTCGGCGTTGACCGCCTCGCTGCCGACCGGGTCGCGCAGGTCTTTCTCGATATAGGGGAAGGGGGCAATCGCCGGGATTCCCAGCCTCGCAGCTTTTTCCGCCTCGCGGCACGCCTCGTCGATGTTGATGCGATCGACGCCAGGCATGTGCTCTACGGGCCAGCGTGAGTCCTGCCGGTCCATCAGGAACAGCGGCCAAATCAAGTCATTCACGGTGACGGAATTCTCGCGTACGAGATTGCGCGACCATGCGGCCTTGCGATTGCGGCGCAGGCGCACCGGGAGGTCGAGCCTCTCGACAGGCCCAGCCATCGAAACGCCAGCCATCTTGCCCCGCTCCATGCGTGTCATGCTGTTTCCCCGCTTCTTACGTCGCTCAGTTCTACAGTCTGGAATCGCTCAAAGGAAGAGAGGGAATCTTGGTATGGGGCGTGTGTTCTTGCGAATGGCTTGACGCGCTCCGTCCGCTCCGCGAAAAGCGCTGCAATGACGCCTGCACTCGACCTGAACCTCGATCCGCGCTGGAAACGGCTGCATGATCCCGCTTTTGTCTGTCGCGCCTGCGGCCAGAAGCATGGCGGCGTTTTTTCGCTCAACCTTGAGAAGCCGTTCCACTGGCAGGGCGGCGAGCGGCAGGATGGGCGTTCGCCAGACATCGATCCACGCAACTATCTGCTTGAGGATTTCTGCGTCATCGACAACAGGCAATTCTTCATCCGCTGCGTGCTGGATTTGCCAATTCTGGGGAGCGGCGGCAAAATATTCTCTTTCAGCACTTGGGTGGCGCTTTCCGCCCAGGATTTTGATCGTTACGGCGATTCATTCGATTCTCCTGATCAATCGAGCATTGGCACGTTGGCAGGCACGCTGGCCAACCGGCTGGGTTCCTTTCCAGAAACACTTGGTCTTGCCTGCGCCGTCAGGCCGCAGAAGGGCAACCTACGCCCGCTGCTTTTTATCGATGCGGACGAGCATCCGCTTTCCAGAGCGCAGAAGAACGGCATTACTTTCGAGCAGTTGCTCGATTTCTACGCCGCGAGCGGCCATGACATTCGTCCCGGTCTGAAGGTGGTGAACTAGTGACAGAAAGTGCCGAGCCCGAAGTCATCCTGGCGCGGAGGGGATCAGCAGGCATCGTCGTGCTCAACCGGCCCAGGCAGCTCAATGCCCTTACCCACGCCATGGTGCGAGCGATCTTGCCACAGATGCTGGCGTGGAAAGATGATCCGGCGGTGACCCGTATCGTGATCTCAGGCGCGGGCGAGAAGGCGTTTTGCGCAGGTGGCGATATCCGGGCACTCTATGATCTTGGCATGGTGGGGCGTCAGGCCGAGGCAAAACCGTTCTGGCGTGAGGAATACACGCTCAACCATCTGCTGAAGACCTATCCTAAGCCTGTCGTTTCGCTGCTCGATGGCATTGTCATGGGTGGTGGCGTCGGCATGAGTTTCCATGGCTCGCACCGCGTGGCGTCACAAAAACTGATGTTTGCCATGCCGGAGGTGGGCATCGGATTCTTCCCGGATGTTGGTGCGAGCTGGTTCCTGCCGCGCCTGTCGCATCATATTGGGACGTATCTGGCACTGACAGGTGCGCGGATCGGACTTGGGGATGCCATGGCGCTTGGGCTGGTGACCCATGCGGTGGACAGTGCCGACATGGTGGCCATTGCCGATGCCCTTGCTGCAGGTGAGGCTGTGGATGCCGTTCTGAAGCCGTTTGCCCTAGCCGCACCACCCGCTCCCCTGATGGAGCACAAGGGGCTGATCGCATCCGCGTTTGGCGAGGAGACACTTGCTGCGATCCTGTCCGCGCTGTCGCAGGCGGCGCTGGGCGGCTCGGATTTTGCCAGTCGCACGCTGGAGACGATACAGACGAAATCACCGACGAGCATGGCGATTGCGCTGGAACAGGTGAAGCGCGGCGGCAGCATGAGCTTCGCGGCCGCCATGCAGATGGAGTATCGCATCGTTTGTCGCATTGCAGACGGGCATGATTTCTACGAGGGCGTGCGCGCCGTGATCGTGGACAAGGATCAAAAGCCGGTCTGGAAGCCCGCTCGTATCGAAATGCTGGACCACGCCGCCATACTGTCGCATTTCGCGCCTCTGGCGGATGATCTCATCCTGGAGTAGGCGCAAGGACCATGTGGCCTTTTCCTCCCGCAGCTCCGGTGCAGCCGAAGCCCGATGATCAGATCCGCAACCGCGATATCTTCGCGGATGACAGTGCCATGCGCGCCCGGCGGCGCTGGACGCGGCTCCTTATCGTTTTTCTGCGTAGCCTCTCGATGCTGTGTCTGCTTAGGGGCCTGATCGACTGGTCGCGGATTCTTGGCTTCATCGGCCCGGAGAACGGTTTCGAGATCATGCCAGTGACCGGCCAGATATCGATCGTGCTCTACGCAATCCTCAACTGCGTCGCGGCAGTCGGGCTGTGGCTGACAAGTGCCTGGGGGGCGGTGCTGTGGCTGATCGTGACGCTGTGCGAGGTATTTCTGCCCATGACCTTCGCCAACGGCCTGCAACAGCCGGGATCAACCGACATCCTGCTGCTTGGCCTTGTGGTGCTCTATGTCATTCTCACCTGGCTGTCGTCCCGAGAGCGCGAGCGAGATCATTGAATTCAACTCTTAACGCTCAGGTGTTCGCTTTAACCTTTCGTTCAGCATAAGCGGTACGCCAGATAAAATTCTGTTAACCCTCAGTAGTAAATCAAATATTTATCCTGTCGCTTAAACCGACTTTCACTTGTGTTGTCGTAATCTCTGAAAACAAGGACGGCGAAAAGCTGCCTCAACCAGGGATAGGCGAAACCATGAACAAGACATCTGCGGTTCTGTTAGAACCAACGACTGCCGGTGCTGACGCTCCCGCAGTCAAGGATCACTACCTCGAGTCGCTCAAGCTGGTGGAGCGGTTGCACCGCCGCCTTCTCGACGTCATCAAGGACGAATTCGACCGTCGCGGTCGCTCCGATGTCAACAGCGTGCAGGCGCTGCTGCTCTACAACATCGGTGACAAGGAACTGACGGCGGGAGAGCTGCGCACGCGCGGCTATTACCTCGGCTCCAACGTGTCCTACAACGTCAAGAAACTTGTGGAGATGGGTTATCTGCACCATGCACGCTCGCGCATCGATCGCCGTTCTGTGCGCATCAGCCTCACCGACAAGGGCCAGCAGGTGCATGACATCGTTTCAGTGCTCTATGAAAAGCACGTGAAGACGGTGGAGAACATCGGCGGAATTCCGGCCGAAGACTTTCAGCGTCTCAACGCGGCCCTGTTGCGTCTCGAGCGCTTCTGGACCGACCAGATCCGCTACCGTCTGTAAGTCGTTACGCGATCAGAATTGCAAAAGCCGGGCGGTCAGCCCGGCTTTTTGCTGTCATCAGCATATAGGCCTCTTACCATCGCGGCCACAGCGCTCCGGTCCGTGCGACCCACTCGGCATGGCCCGGCCTTGATTTCAACTGATCTTCCAGCATCGGCACGCCCGACAGTTTGATGATCAGGCCGGTCATGAGGGCGGGACCGATGAAGGCCAGCGCGTTCAGCGTTGCCCCAAAGGCCATAAGCCCCAGGCCCCATTGCAGGATGATCTCGCCGAGGTAGTTGGGATGACGGATCCGGGCGTGGAGACCAGTCATCAGCAACGTGCCTCGCTTAGCAGGATCGGCCTTGTGTCGTGCCACGGCCGCGTCCGCCAGTGTTTCAAGCGCAAGACCGGCTGTGAACACCAATGCGCCGATCCAGATCAGGGCCAGCACAGGGCGTGGCGTTGCGAGAAAGGCGACCAGTGCAGGCGATGAGGCCAACCACTGGATCAGGGCCTGCAACCAGAAGACAAGCCACAGGCTGGTGCGTCCGAAACTGGCGCCATGGCGTTCACGCATGGCGCTGTAGCGGGCATCTTCCTGGCCGTTGTGACGGCGTATCATGTACCAGCCGAGCCGCAGACCCCAGACGCCAATCGCCAACACCAGCAAAAGGCCATGGGGCCCGATGCTGTCGCTCATGAGCCAGGCGAGACCGGCGATGACAAGGAATCCCGGACCCCAGTAAAAATCGACAATGCCCGCATCCCGGCGCGGCAGGCTGGCCGCCCACAGCAGGGTGAAGGCTGCAAAGGTCGTGAGCGATGTGGCGACAAGAACCGAGATCATGGCGAAGTCTGCATCAAAACGCTCTCACAAGCCTGTGATTGCCCCATTTTAGCCCCACTATCCTCTGACCACACGCTGGAACTGAACTATAGAATACAAACAACGTTGGACGGTGCGTACGCTGGAAACCCGACATTAGGGTTATCGGAGTATGTTCGCGTCCGATGTGTTCTGTCGGGTTCCGGAAGGATCGAGTGATGATCGTACGAATGAAGAGCGACGTTGGTTTGGACCGTCGCGCGGTGCTTGCGGGGTTTGGTGCGTTTATGGCTGCACCTGCGGCGTTCGCCGCTCCGCCAAATGCGCTGGGCGGTGGGCAGGCCGAATGGAGCCAGGGCTACGATTCTGGATCGCGGGTCGCTAACGTTCGGTCGAATGCGCCGATCCTGTCACCCGCCACCGTGCAGGCCACGGAAGCAGCGATGCTGCAATATCAGCAGATCGTGGCGCAGGGCGGCTTCACCGTCATTCCCCGGGCTGAACGCGTACGCCTCGGAATGCGTTCGGATGCCGTGGTGCCGCTGCGCCGTCGCCTGATCCAGACGGGTGATCTCGATCCGTCGCTGGGGTCGTCGCCCGTCTTCGATGCCTATGTCGAGGCCGCCGTGAAACGCTTCCAGGGACGCAATGGCCTTGGCCAGACCGGTGTTGTCGCCGCCCAGACCTATGCCGCCATGAACATGTCGGCGGACAAGCGATTGCGCCAGCTCGAAATCAACCTGGTGCGCCTGAAGTCGCTGGCGCTCAGCAATCTTGGCAACCGTTTCGTCACCATCAACATTCCTGCAGCCTATGTCGAGACTGTGGAGAATGGCCAGGTCGCTACCCGCCATACCGCTGGTGTTGGCAAGATTGATCGTCAATCGCCGATCATGTCCGCCAAAATCACCGAAGTGAATTTCAACCCGTTCTGGACAGTGCCCGCCTCGATCATTCGCAAGGATCTGATCCCCAAGATGCAGGCGGACCCGACCTATCTGCGCGAAAACAAGATTCGCATTTTCAACGGCGCGGGTCAGGAACTGCAGCCGGAGCAGATCAACTGGCGTTCCGATGAGGCCACGAAATACCGCTTCCGCCAGGACCAGGGCGGCGAGTTCAACTCGCTGGGTTTCATGCGCATCAACGTGCATTCGCCACACGGTGTCTACATGCATGATTCACCGGCCAAGGGTATCTTCGGCGACGATTTCCGCTTTGTCTCGTCGGGCTGCGTGCGCGTGCAGAATGTGCGTTCGTACGTGGAATGGCTACTGCGGGATACGCCGGGCTGGGATCGCGATGCGATCGAGACCGCGATCCGGTCTGGCCAGCGCATCGATGCCAAGTTCAAGGAATCACTGTTCACGCATTGGGTCTACATCACGGCCTGGGCGACGCCGGAGGGCGTGGTGCAGTTCCGTGACGACATCTACAACCGGGATGGTTTTGGTCCTGGCGAACTGACGCGCGTGCTGCAGAACAAGGAAGAAGATCCGGAGTGAAAGTGTCTGATTGATCCAGGCCAAGAAAAAGCCCCCGTCTCGCGGCGGGGGCTTTTTCTTGGCTCTTTCATCCCGTCCCGGCGCAATGACCGGCGCGTGGATCAATGGGTCAGGCGAACAGTGAAGACCGATTCGATGATCTGGCCGAACGCTTCCCGCAGACGGTCGGCGTTGGTTGCATCGTAGAATTGGCCGCCCGTGCCGCGGGCGCAATCCTGCAGGATGCGCTTCACATCAAGGCCATCCACTTCGAACGCAACCGTCGACATCTGGATGGGATTGCTGCGGTCCCGGGCGACATTCGCGCAGGTCTCACGGGTCAGCTGATCGGCCATTGCACCATCATTGCCTTCATGCATCGGATAGTTCGGTGATTTGGTGTTGCGACCATCCGTGACCATGATCATGAATTTCTTCGTGCCCGTTCCTGACACGACAGCCGCGTTCAGCGGCTCGCCTGGTGACAGCATTCGCCAGCCCCAGATCACGCCTGCGGGCAGGTATGTCTCGCCCATCGTGGTCAGGTTGCTGATGGTGGTGCGCACGGCGTTGAGGTCTGTCGTCAGATTCTGGATTGGCGTACCGCAACTGATGCCCAGGATGCCTGGAATTCTCACATCATAGCGGCTGTCCGACGTCTCCAGCGGATAGGCTCTTGAGCCGACGCAGCCATCCCAGCGCACCCAATTTCCACCGCTGTTCGTGCAAACGCTCTGGGCGACCGTGCCATAGACTGAATCGCAGACATTGCCTGTGCTGGCGGGGGAGCCAGAACTTCCACCGCACATCCGGGGACGTCCGTCACGCATACAAGAGTAGGGTGGCACTGACGGAGTGGCTGGATAGTTGACTGTGCGACAGTTTGTGGTTCCCACAACCGGAAATTGCATGGTGCAGGTCGTGACAATCGGCTCCTGATAGTCCGGGCGGACATCGATCCAGCTCTGGTTGCGATTTGACATGCCAACGTTGACGTATTGGCTAAATGGAACGACGCCTACCTTGACAAGTCCCGGGCGCGGGCTGCGGCGGTTGATTTCATCCAGAATATTCAGTGTTGCCGATTTAAGGTTGACAATGCGGTCACCTTCCATCGAGTCCGTCGTGTCGAGCACGAACACGATCTCGATGGGGTCTTCACCACCCGAACTTGCCTGTGATGCGGTGGCGATCTGAGCGTTTGGATTGCCAGTGAAGGTGCCGAACCAGGAGCGTACGGTACCACTGGCTTCGATGCGGTAGCCGGTGTTCATGTCACCACTCATGATGTTGCGATATGTCACTGCGACAGGTCCGGTGTATCCGGCTGTGCGCAGATTGGCCTCGAAAACCTGACGGGCAGCCGCTTCGCGTGCGGCGGCATTGCCGCGCGTCCTGGCACCGGCAATCGCAGCAGAGTCGGCGGAGGATGACAGCGTCGACTTGGCGTTCGACGCCTTGCTGTAATCCATGGCGACACCGCCTGCCGCTGTCATCGATGAAATGGAGAGTGCGAAGAACAGGGCGACATTGCCCGAGGTTTCTTGTGCAAATCGCTTGAACTGGCTGGAAATCGACATTGAGGCCCCTCTCGTCAATCGTATGCCCGACTGCAGATGCAGATGGTTGCGAGAATGTAGCCGAAAAACCCCAAAACTTCGTTATGGACGCAGCGAGGCAAAACGCAGGCTGAGCTATTATTTTGTTAACACTATCAGGATGTTACGTTGTGCTACATCCATGGTTAGCAAAGCGCTTAAACAGCAGCAAGGAATTGAGACAAACCTCAATAAAATCAAAACTTCTGGTTGGTATGTTTGTCGTCGATGGGTCGTCCAGCCTTCAAGGAATTCGGGTGCCATGCCAGCTGATCAGGAATTGAATTTCATGCGCCATATGCGGCGTTTTGCACGTCACACTGGCGGCAACGTTTCGCTGCTGTTTGGCGTGTCGCTGTTCCCGTTGCTTGCAGCGAGCGGTGTCGCCATCGACTACGGGTCGAGCAGCAATGTTCGCACCAAGCTTGCGAGCATGGCAGATGCTGCAGCGCTCGTTGGTGCGTCGAAGGTCGGCAAGTCCCACACCGAGAAAGCGGCAGCGGCTGAAGCGGAGTTCAAGAGCCTGGCCGCTGCACAGGGACTGTCGGGCATCGCCAAAGCGGAATTCATCGAACTCAAGGATGGTCTTCGTGTCGAGGCATCAGCTTCGGTCAAGCCAAAGTTCATGGGCATGTTTGGTGCCAAGCCCCTGATGGTTGCGGCTGCGGCTGACGCGCAGCTCTCCATGAGCAATGTCGAGGTTGCTCTCGTGCTGGATAACACAGGGTCGATGGTCAAGGACATGCAGAGCCTGCGCGATGCGGCGAAGGGGTTTGCGGAAACGGTTTTTTCAAACAGCACCGTGGGTGGGGTGCGGATGGCTCTGGTGCCCTACACCGCCTCGGTGAATGTGGGTCGGCTGGCGATGCCCATGTCCACCATGGATACGGGTGCCAACAGCGCTCATCACGCGCAGTCGCTTCGGGGTCGTGGTCTCGGCTATCTTCAGGATTGCAACTGGTACCCTGGCGGAGGCGGTGGAAGTTGGGATCCAGGTGACCCCGGTGGCTCTGGCAAAAAAGGAGTCAGTTTGCCGAATCCCGTTTTGGATTTCGCTGCTGCTGCCCGTGAACTGCTCGGCGTTTCGTCGGCGCAGGCGCAGGCCGCCGTCACGCCGACCACGGATATCTCACAGGCCGTCATGAAAAAGAAGACTGTTGGGGCGCCCTCTATGTCAAAAGAAGTCACGGTCGAGGTTCCCTCTGGCTTCATTCATACTTGGAATCCTTGCGGCCTCTACAACCCCGAGAAAATCAGCCACTTCGATCTGTTCAGCCGCATCAAGGGTGCCCAATGGAAAGGTTGCGTCGAGGCGCGGCCTGAACCTTTCGACGTGACTGATGAGCCGCCAAACGCCAGCAAGCCCGACACGCTGTTTGTTCCCTACTTCTGGCCGGATGAGCCAGACGACAACAAGGACTGGCCTAAGGCCGAGAACAACTACCTGCCGGATGGGCCATCGCCTGCGGGATGGAGCAAATGGGAATGGGAAGGATATGCCAACCTGTTCAAATATGATGGCAAGACACCTGCCGTGATCAAGGAAACAGCGCCAGACACATCCGGCCCCAACAAGGCCTGTGGCCAGGCATTGACGCCGCTGACTGAGAACCGTTCAACGATCCTCAACGAAATCAATTCGATGAGTCATTGGAACGGGGGAGGCACTATTTCATCCGAGGGCCTGATGTGGGGTTGGCGGACTTTGAGTCCCCGCGGCCCATTTTCTGCCAAGGGTCTCGCCTATGACAAGGTGAAAAAATATCTCGTCTTGATGAGCGATGGCGACAATAGCATGGGTGAGCAAGGCAACAAATGGGGGCCTATGCTGACGGAATATGGTGCCTACGGCTATCTCCGGCAGGGACGCTTTCCCGCTGAAAACTATGCGCAGATGGACAAATATCTCAACGAGCGCATGGATGTGGCCTGCAAGAACGTGAAGGCTTCTGGCGTCACCGTCATCACCATCCTGTTCAGGGTGAATGACGATACGTCCAAGAAGCGGATGCAGCAATGCGCATCGGGCAAGGCCAATGCCTATCTGGCATCGGACGCAGACAGCCTGAAAAAAGCCTTCTCGCAAATTTCGGGTAACATCTCGGCCCTGCGCCTGGTGAAGTGATCAGCGCGTGAGGATCAGCTGGAGCCAGGTTTCCATCAGGTTCGAGCGGGTGTTCAAATCACGCAATGCCAGGAGGCCTGGCCCCAACGCGATAGGTTGGATGGCAGGCCCACGCCGTGCGACTGAAGGGTCATTTCGCAGATCGGCGATGGGAATGGCCCCGGATTGCTTGACGATGTCCTGACCTGTCGGTGACAGGATGAAGCGCACGAAATCCAACGCCGCGGCCGTCGCACGACCGCGGCGTGGCATTACGACCGCGCGGGGAAAAGCCAGACGGTAATCTTCCGCCTGCACAATCGAAAATCGGGGATCGGCGCGAATGCCGTCAAGTTCCGAAGCGATGGCGTTGTAAGCGATGTCGATCTCTTTCTGGCGCAAGGCTGCCAGCATTTCCTCCGTACTCCAATAAATGCGGGCCTCGGCCGTGCCAAAGGCGCGGATCAGCCGCCAATAGGCAGGCGACAATCGGGCCTCTTGGGATGCGAGCAGGTAGGCCACGCTGTTGTTGCCTACATCGATCGTGCCGATCCTCCCACGGAACCGATCTGCGAGACGATCCAGAAGGCGGGTCAGGTCAAGGCGGCTGTTGGGCATTGGCTCGTCCTCGAATGCGGATTTGCGATAGACGAACATGCCTTGATCAAGCGCGAAGGTGAGCATTTCCTGACGCCAGGTTGCCCAGGCTGGTGCGAGCGGGGCGAGGGGGGCCAGCGCCGTACTGGCAAAGCCGTCATTGACCATCTCGACCAGAATGTCGGCAGCATGGCCTATGACCAGATCAGGTCCGCTGCCCAGCACGGACTGGGATTGGATCAAGGTCAGCGCAAGCTGCGAGTTGACGCGCTCCAGCTTGACTGCAAGGCCGGGTCGGGATTGCCGGAAGCCCGCAACCAGGCTGTCGATCAATCCCTGCTCCGTGCTGGCGAGGATGCGCAGCTCGGGTGCTCCCGACTGAGCCATAGCGGTTGCGGGCATGACAGAAAGGTTAGCCGCCATGAGTGCTATGAGGAGGCACACACGCAGCGCCGCGAACCGAAGGCGTGCCGTCAAACCACCTTCGGGTCGGTTGATGAGTTCCAGCCCATCGCCATATGCATCCGCAACCTGGCGGACAATGTGGAGCCCAAGGCCTGCACCAGGAATATTCGCTGTCGCATCGCCGCGCGAAAATCGTTCTGTCATGCGCTCCATCGTCTCGGATGGGATACCAGGTCCGGTATCGGCAACCTCGACGGTCCAGCGCTTGTCGCGCCAGCGGATAGCGATATCGATCAGGCCACTTGGCGCGTATTTCAGCGCATTGTCGACGAGGTTGCGGATAGCTTCGCGGATGGCGACAGCATCGCCACTGACAACGCAATCCGCCTGATCGCCGCAATCCACTGTCAGCCTGAGAGCGGGTTGCACGAGCGGGTCCAGACGGTCGATCACTTCTTCGCAAAGCGGAATGAGTGAAACAGGTGTGGCAGAATGTGTACCGAGGCGGTGCTGGACAGATGCGTCCAGCAGGATCTGGTTGATGATCTGGCCAGCAGCCTCGGCATTGGCTTCAATCCGTTGCAGTCGCTTGCGCGTGCCCGATAATGTGGTTTCGGCACGGGCGGCGGCGGCCTGTGCCCGAATGACCGCAATCGGTGTGCGCACCTCGTGTGCGGCGTGGCTGGCATAGTTGCGGACACGGTCGAGCGTGCCCTGGAGCCTTTCCATGAAATCGTCGAGTGCGGTCACCAGCCGCCGAACCTCCAGCGGAGCAGGAGCCTTGATCGGCTGCAATTCGGTGGGCGTGCGCAGCCTGATCTCGTCCTCGATGAGCGCGAAGGGACGGAAGGCCCGGCGCAAGCCGAAGGACATCAGGGCGAGGGCAATCAAGCAGACGCTGGCAACCGCCAAGAGCGATGGCAAGAACAGTTGCCATGCCAGAAGGCTGCGGGATTCCAGGGTTTCCGCCACGATGATGGTTGCCCACCCACTGTCGAAATAGCGCCCCGCTGCCGCAAAACGAACAGGTGTGCCCCGGTATTCGCCGGTCGTGAAAAGCGGGTCCGTGCTAAGGGCGGGCGCGATGCCGATGCCCAGAGTCACATAACCTGCAATTGCCGCGCCTTCAGGGTCGGCGACGCGGTAAAAGACCCGCGTCGTACTCCGCAGGCCGATCATGGCCAGCGCTGCCTGCGGGATTTCTGCTTCGATCCGGCCGTTGTCCACCCGCATACTGTCCGCGATGGACAGCGCAGATGCGCCGATGACCCTGTCGAAGGCTTCGTCAGCCGCACGTTTGGCGCTGCCCCAGGCGAGGAACAGCAGCGCCGCGCTCATGATGGCCAGGAACAGGAAAGCAGTCACAGTCACGCGGGAGCGTATCGACTGGAGTGGATTGTTCCTGCTCATGGCTGGGCTTCCCGCAACGCGTAGCCAATGCCGCGGACTGTCACCAACTCCAGGCCAGCGCCTTCAAGCTTGCGCCGCACCCTTGATACCAGCACCTCCAGCGCATTGGGAGCGACACCGTCCTCGCCCGTGAAGATACGGTCGATCAGGCGTTCACGGTCAAGGGTGACGCCGAAACGACTGACGAGCAGCTCGACGAGTTGCAATTCCCTCCGCGTCAGTTCGAGTGCCATGCCATCGAGGCTCGCTCTTCGGCCCGCGCTGTCGAAGGTCAGCTTGCCGAAGGTGCTGACCGTCGTGCGTTCGCCGTCCACCCGGCGCAGCAGGGCACGCACGCGGGCCGTGAACTCGCGCATGTCATAGGGTTTGACGATGTAGTCATCGGCACCAAGGTCAAGCAGATTGACCTTGTCGTCAATCGCCGCAAGTGCCGTCGTCACAAGCACGGGGATGCGGCTTCGGGAACGGCGCATGTCAGACAAGATCTTGAAGCCATCCCTGCCGGGCAGCATGATGTCCAGGACCACCAGATCGAAGTTCGATTCCCTCAAGCGCTCGGCGACGGCCATGCCATCCGCACACCACTCGACCACATGGCCGAGCGAGGTGAGATGGGCTGAGACCGCATCGGCAAGATCGGCCACGTCTTCGACCAGGAGAATCCGCATGGCGTTTTATAAGCTAGCTTTCTGACAGGTTCCTGTCAGCTTGCGAGGGTAAGCCTGTCAATGCAATCTGCCATCAAAGAGCGGATGCGGTGGAAACGTTTCAACGGAGTGGTGCTTTGACAAAGATATCTCTCGCGCTGCTTGGCGGCGCTGCATGGATGCTCGTACCAGGGATAGTGCTGGCCCAAGATGCCTGCCCGAACCGTGGCCAGCTTGATACGCTCTACTGCGATGCCGACCGCGACCTGGTGGCCGACGCGCCGAAGGATCCTGCGAAATGGCGTGATCCCTCCGCGCTTGTCTGGGCCTACACGCCGGTGGAAGATCCTGCGGTCTATGCCAATGTCTTCAAGCCGTTTACCGATCACCTCACGCAGTGCGTGGGCAAGCGCATGGTCTATTATCCCGTGCAATCCAATGCCGCCGAGATCGAGGCGATGCGCTCGGGTCGCCTGCATTTTGCGGGTTTCTCCACCGGACCGACAGGTTTTGCTGTCAATCTGGCAGGAGCCGTTCCTTTCGCCGCCAAGGGGCTTGGCGCTGAAGTGCGCGGATACAATCTCGTGGCGGTGGTGAAAGCGTCAAGCCCCTACCAGAAGGTGGGCGATCTCAAGGGCAAGAAGGTTGCGCACACCTCGCCATCCTCGAACTCAGGCAATCTTGCGCCACGTGTGCTGTTTCCTGAGCAGGGCTTGAAGGCGGATGATGACTACAAACCCGTGATGTCGGGCGGGCATGACAAGTCGATCCTCGGAGTTGGCACAGGTGACTATGACATGGCTGCGGTCGCATCCGATGTGTTCGAACGGATGATCACGCGCGGCACGATCAAGGAAGCGGATTTCCGCGTGATCTATCGATCGCCGGTGTTTCCGACTTCTTCCTTTGCCCATGCCCACGACCTTAAGCCCGAACTGGCGGCGAAGCTGAAAGCCTGTTTCTACAGCTTCCGCTTCTCGCCAGAAATGCAGAAGGAATTCAACGGCGACGACCGATTCCTGCCCATTACCTACCAGAAGGAATGGGCTGTTGTGCGCGACGTGGCCGAGAAATCCGGCACGCCCTACAACAAGGCGGCCTATGCCGCGGAAGCCAAGCGCGAAGCGGAAGCACTGGCGAAGAGGCAGCAACAGGCCGCGCCTCCTGCTGCCGCGCCTACCGCTGCTCCTGTCGCTCCCGCAACACCAGCACAACCCAAGCCATGAGGACTATCATGATCAGCAAAACCTGCCTGGCCGCCACGGCGGCACTCCTCATGTCTGTGGCGTTGCCCACTTCTGCCGCAATGGCGCAAGATGCGTGCCCGAACCGCGGCCAGCTCGATACCATCTATTGTGATGCGAACAACGATATGGTCGCTGATGTGCCGACGGACCCTGCCAAGCAGAAGGATCCCTCGACACTGATCTTTGCCTGGTCGCCGACCGAGAACCCCGCAGTCTACAAGAGCCTCTACGATCCGATCATGAGCCACATGGGAACATGCACCGGCAAGCGCATCGTCTTCTTCAACGTGCATTCCAATTCCGCGCAAATCGAAGCGCAGCGGGCCGGACGTCTGCACATAGCGCTCTACGCGACGGGAGCGGTTGGCTTCGCTGTCAACATGGCGGGTGGCGTTCCTTTCGTCGGCATGGGCACGGCACAGGGCGTAGGCGGCTATCAGGTCTATGCCATCGTGAGGGCGGATAGCCCCTACAAGACGCTGGCCGATCTCAAAGGCAAGAAGGTGGCGCATGTATCGCCGTCCTCCAACTCCGGTAACCTGGCACCGCGCGTGTTTTTCGGCGAGCAGGGCCTCAAGCCGGATGAGGACTACAAGCCACTGATGTCGGGTGGCCATGACAAATCGATCCTTGGCGTCAGCCTCGGGGATTATGATGCGGCGGCAGTCGCATCGGATATCTACGATCGCATGGTGGCGCGAGGCCAGGTGAAGGGCGACCAGATTCGCATCATCTGGAAGAGCGAGAATTTTCCGACGACAGGATTCGTCATGTCGCACGACCTCAAGCCCGAGTTGCAGAAGAAGATCACGGATTGCATGGTGTCCTATCCGTTCTCGGAAGAGATCAAGAAGGAGTATGCCGGTAACGACCGCTTCGTGCCGATCACCTACAAGGACACCTGGAAGCCAATCCGCGATGTCGCCGAGAAGTCCGGCACGCCGTACAATCGCGCGGCCTATGAGGCGCAGGTTAGGCGAGACGCAGAGGTTGCTGCCAAGAAGGCAGCAGATGAAGCGGCCAAGGCCGCAGCTCCTGCCCCCACTACAGCTCCTGCCCCCGCAGCAGCACCCAAGCCATGACTCTTGCAACGTCGGTGGTGGTTCCTGATGAGGGTGCGCTCGTCATCAGGAACCTGAGCAAAGAGTATGTTGCGGGCAAGCCGATCCTCAAGGAGATCAACCTTACCATCGAGGGGCGTGGCATCACGGCGATCATTGGTCCATCAGGGACAGGCAAGTCCACGCTGGTCCGTTGCATCAACCGTCTGGTCACGCCAACCTCCGGGTCGATCCTGTTCAAGGGGCAGGACATGGCCAAACTCTCGGGCCTGGCGCTGCGGCAGGCGCGGCGCAAGATCGGCATGGTGCATCAGGAGTACAACCTGGTGGAGCGGCTGTCGGTGATGGAGAACGTGCTGTCGGGACGGCTTGGCTACATGCCGGCGTGGAAGGCGTGGTTGCGGCGCTTCTCTGCGGAAGACGTGCAGAAAGCCTTCGCGCTGCTTGATGCCGTGGGCTTGGGTGATTTCGCCACCCGCAGGGCTGATCAATTGTCGGGGGGCCAGCGCCAGCGTGTCGGTATTGCCCGGGCGCTGATGCAGGATCCAGACCTCATCCTCGCAGATGAGCCAACCTCGTCTCTCGATCCCAAGACCTCGGTCGAGGTGATGGAAATCATGGTGCGCCTTGCCGGCGTGCGCAACACGCCGATCGTCATCAACATTCACAATGTGGATCTTGCCAAGCGCTTTTCCAATCGTATCATCGGCATGGCACGAGGCGAGGTGGTGTTTGATGGCCCGCCGGGCGAGCTGAAGGACCATCATCTCGCGGATATCTATGGTGGCGAAAGCTGGATGGAGGCGGCATGAGTGCCTCAGTACCAGTGTCCATCCCGGCCCGCGAGGCTTTTCTGCCGAACTGGCCGCGGCGCATGGCCTTTGTCGCGCTGGGCCTCTATTGCCTCTACGCGCTCTCGACGCTGGAAATCACCTGGGTCCGTTTCGTCAAGGGACTGGACCAGGGCGCCAAGTTCCTAGACCGTCTCTGGCCGCCGAACTTCGCGCCGGACAAGGTGGCGCTGATGGGCGAGGGCCTGCTGGAATCCGTGCAGATTGCCATCCTGGCCACGGCTGTTGGCATCCTCATTTCCATTCCGATCGGCCTGATGTCCGCCCGCAACCTGGTGCCGGGCTGGATGTCCTGGATCGGGCGGGTGATCATTGCCGTCGCGCGGTCGTTCCATCCCATGATCGTCGCCATCCTGTTCGTGAAGGCCGTGGGTTTTGGTGCGCTTGCTGGCATCCTTGCCCTCATCATTTCGTCCATAGGCTTTATTGCCAAGCTTTTCGCCGAGGCCATCGAAGAGATGAACATGAAGCAGGTGGAAGCCGTACGTGCCACCGGAGCTTCCTGGCTCAACGTCTTGTTCATGGGCGTGATCCCTCAGGTGATCGCGCGGTTCGTCGGCTTCTCCGCCTATCAACTCGACTCCAACCTGCGGAATTCGACCATGGTCGGCATCGTTGGCGGGGGGGGCATCGGGGCGACGCTCTTCACGGCCTATCAGCGCTTCGACTATGATTTCGTCATGACCATTCTGCTCGCCATCATCGCCATCATCATGGTGAGTGAGCTGCTTTCGGGCTGGCTGCGCAAGGTGTTCCAATGACGGCCACATCCTCACCCGTCCAGCCCGTTGCGGAGCGCATCTGGGAGCGTTTCACGCCAGCCCAGAGGATGGGCCGCTTCGCAACCTATCTTGGAGCGGTAGCGGCCATCGTCTGGTCCTTCCGGCAGGTCGAGATCATTACGGAATTTCTCTACGATGCTCCCGAGCAAACACTCGATCTGTTCAGGCGCATGTGGCCCATCGATTGGGCCTATTACCCCAAAGGTGTGCATGACGCGCTGATTGAAACCTTTCACATCGCTACGCTTGGCACATTGCTGGCGCTGATCCTGGGATTTCCGATTGCCCTGATGGCGGCCAAGAACATCACGCGATCAACAACGCTGAACTGGATTGCCAATTTCCTGCTTGTGGCGTCACGCTCTGTCAATTCGCTGATCTGGGCGCTGCTCTTCGTGGCGATCTTCGGTCCGGGTGCCATCGCGGGCGTGCTCGCCATCGGTTTCCGCTCCATCGGCTTCGTCGGCAAGCTTCTGGCTGAAGCCTTCGAGGAGGCGAGACCCGGTCCCATCGAGGCGCTGATATCAACGGGTGCACCGCCGCTTTCGGTGTTGTCCAAGGGGTATTGGCCGCAGGTGGAACCCAGCTTCTGGTCGGTGGCCTTGTTCCGGTGGGATATCAATATCCGCGAGAGTGCCATTCTCGGTCTCGTGGGTGCTGGCGGGATCGGTGTGGCGCTCGATAGCGCGTTGAACAACCTGTACTGGGATCAGGTCGGCCTCATCCTTCTGGTGATCTTCGCCATCGTCATCGCCACAGAATTCGTGACATCGTATGTGCGGAGCAAGATCATCTGACGTTGGCGGGTACCGACGCCACCGCGCTCATGGCGCGTTCGTGCAGTTCGGGAGTGCAGGCGGCCAGGACGCGTGATCCGCTTTCAAGCGTCAGGCGTTTGCCGTGCCAGTCGGTCACGATGCCTCCCGCGCCCTCGATGATGGGACCATAACAGGCGAAGTCATAGGGTTGGAGCCGTGTGTCCAGGCAAAGGTCAATGCGTCCTGATGCCAGCAAGCCGTAGCCCATGCTTGATCCCCCGTAGATGCGCCAGGCGGTTGCTGCCTTGAGTTCGTCCAGTCCCTGACGTTCTTGCTCTGCAAAGAAATCCGGATTCATGCACGCCATCATCGCGCCTGAAAGCTCCAAAGTGGTGCGCGTGAGGCAGAGCCTCCCGTTGTGTGTGGTTGGTCTTCCTGTCACGCCGATCCAGCGGTTGTCCGCTGCAGGCAGATCCATCACACCGATCACGGGGATCTGGTCGACGGCAAAGGCGACCAAGGTGCCGTAGACGGGAATGCCTGCAATGAAAGGTGCCGTGCCGTCGATGGGATCGAGAACCCACTGAAGCGCAGCGTCTGGCCGGTCACGACCTTCCTCCTCACCGATGATGCCGTGGTCGGGATAGTGCGCCGCAATCTCGCGCCGCAAACGCTGCTCGATCTCCCGGTCGAGTGCGGTGACGAAGCTGCGGTCCGCTTTTACCTCTGCTTCCGGACGCAGCGACGTCGCTTCGACGAGCATGGCGCGGGCAAGTCCAGCCAGATGCTCGGCGAATGCGACAAGCGGATCGAGATTCAACGCCATCGGCGAGAATTACTTGCTGGCCGCGAGCGCCGCTGTCCATTCCGCAAGGAACTCGGTGCGCTTCGCCGCCGCTTCGTCCTCGTTGAGTGCAAAGACCTTGATGTCGCTGACGTTTGGCAGCTTCACGATTTTCGCAACATCGATGTCGGTGCGGCTGGGACGTCGGAATGCGGCTTCCAGAAGCGCAGTCTGCACACTCTTCGAGACGATGTGGTCGAAGACGCGCTTGGCTCCGGCGGGATTGGGACCATTCTTCGCCAGCACTAGGAACTCCGGGCTGGTGAAGGTGCCATCAGCGGGATAAACCAGACTGATCTCGCGCTGGCCTCCGGCGACATAGGCATAGGCATTCGACTCGAACGTCAGACCGACGGCATATTCACCCTGCGCCACGGATCGCAGCACGGTCGGTGCCTGGCTTGTGACCACTGTGTTGATTGCGAGTTTCTTCAAGGCCTCGGCCCCAAGCATTTGGCGCACGCCCCACAAGATGGTGTAGGCGGTCGAGGAGTTGCCCGGATCGGCAATGGTCACCTTGCCCTTGAGGGCCGGATCGAGAAGATCGGCCCAGGTCTTCGGGGCTGGCCGTCCTGCCAACTGGTTGGTGTTCACCATGGCGACGACCACGTGCAGGTTCGATGCCGTCCAGAGGTTGGAGGGATCGCGCAGGTCAGGTGCGATGGTGGCGAGTTGAGACGACGCATAGGGCTCATAAAGCGCCTTGAACGCGCCAAGCGTATTGGCGGACGAACTCCAGAAGATGTCGGCTTGGGGTCTCGCCGCCTCGGCTTCCATCCGGCGCAGAAGCTGACCGCTGCCGCCCGTGATGAAGTTGAGCTTCAGGTTGCCAAGCGCCGCACGGGCTTCATCGGTAATGGCCTGCACGGCCTGCTGGTTGTTGGAGGTGTAGATGGTGACGGCATTAGCATCCTGGGCGAAAGCAGGAAGAGCCGAAGTGGCGGCAAATCCGGCAAGGACGCTGCGGCGGTTAAAGACGAATGGCATGAAACCCTCCTAAGATCGTGAGCTATTGGTCATTTCGAGGCGAAGAGGTCAATCTTGAAGATCGTGGTTGCCAGAACAATCGGGATGAGGATCGTGGCGACCAGCACCAGGCCATAGGCGGAAGCCTGTGCCATCAGGTTGCTGTCGATGAGCCGGTAAATCTGGATCGGCATGGTTTCCCGCCCTCCGGAATAGACCACGATCGACGCGCTGAGTTCTGCCACCGTCGTGGTCCACACAAGAATGGCTGCAGCGATGATCGATGGCAGCATCACGGGCATCACAACCTTGAAGAACGACTGCACCGGCGGAACCCCCAGGCTGATCGACGCCTCCTCGATGGAATTAGGCATATTGTAGAGCGTCGCAGACGCGTTGCGCACGCCAAAGGGCAGGCGACGGACGACGTAGGCGACAACGATGATCAGACCCGTGCCGGTGAGTATCAACCAGCCCGTGTTGAACGCCATGACCAGGCCGATGCCGATGACAGTGCCAGACAGCGCCAATGGCAACATGGCGAGATAGTCGAGCAGAGGCGTCAGCGCGTTGCGCTTCTTGACGATGAGGTAGCTTGCAAGCGTGCTGACGATGATGCTGAGCAGTGTCGCAGCACCGGCAAAGATCAGCGTGTTGATGATCGGATCAGGCGAATTGAGGAACACGCGCTCCATATTCAGCGTCGTCCATCGTCCCCATTGCATGACCGGGCCGCGCGCGAAGGTGAACGCACCAGCCATCACAGTCACGAGGGGAAGCAGCGAGACGATGACGACGAGGGCGGCTGCCAGCGCCAGGCCTGCCGCAGCCAGGCCACGCAACGCAGTCGGCTTTACGCCGCGACCCATCACGATCTCGTGCCTGCCACGTGCCACGATCCGGCGCTGGAGAAACAGCACCGCCGCGACCAGGCCTATGGAAACGCTGGCAAGCGTGCTCTGCATCACGGGATCGCCGCCTGTTTCTGACACGAAGGTCTGGTAAGTCATGACGGACAGCAGCGGCACGCGATGACCCAGGATGGTGGCCACTGCGAAATTGCCTGCCACCAGCGTGAAGACGAGCAGGCAACTCGCCAGCACTGCAGGCAGGATGACGGGCACCATAACCTTCCAGCGTGAAAGCATGGGGGTCGTACCAAGGCCCTGTGCCGCTTCCTCCAACTGTCCATCGAAGCCACGGATCGCGGCCAGCGTACCGATATAGACATAGGTGTAATAGATGAACGTCATCACCGTGGTCAGACCGAACCAGCCATAGAACGAGGGCAATGCGATGCCGACATCGGCCAGCCACCTCGTGATTAGTCCGTTGTTGCCAAGCATCATCAGCCAGGTCTGGGCAGCGATGACTTCTGGCACGACCAGTGTCGTCAGCGGCAGGATGGCGATCAGGGCCTTGCCGGGAAAGGTGTAGCGCGCCGCCACATATGCCAGTGGCACGCCGATCAATGCGGAAAACAACGTCACCGCCAGCCCGAGCAGGATCGTGTTGACGAGAGCGGCGAGGTATTTGGGATCACTGAAGAAGATCGCCCAGCCCGAGGCGCCGTCCTTGCGCATGAAGCTGGTCGAGAGCACTGTGAGAATTGGATAGAGCAGAAAAACCGCAAGCGCGACAAGCAACGCGGCGGTCAGCCAGAACCAGATGTCAAAACGGGTGCGAGTCCCTGTCACTGCGCGACCACCAGCGTTTTTTCCACATCGAAGACGAGCGAAACCTGCTCGCCGACAGCGTGGCGATCATGGGCTGGCCCATGTTGCGCAACCGATATGGAAAGGCTGTCGCCGAGAGTGACCTTGTAAAGTGTGAGATCACCAAGATACTGTCGGCTCATGATCCGCGCTGAGCCGGACTGTGAAGGACCGATGGCGATATCTTCTGGCCTGGCGATGACGAAGGCCCTGCCAGGTGCCAAAGGGCGCGGGACGGTGGCTGTGATGCGGAGGCTTCCCAGCGAAAGGGACTTGGCAGTGCCTTCGTCAAGTGGGTCAACCAAGTCTACCGGCAGAATGTTTGCTCCGCCCACGAAATCCGCCACGTAGGTCGACACGGGCCAACGATAAATGTCTACGGGCGCTCCGACCTGTTCCAGTTTGCCCAGCTTCATGAGGCCGATCATGTCGGACATCGCCAGCGCTTCCTCCTGGTCATGGGTCACGAAAACGGTGGTGATGCCTGCTTCACGCTGCAGGTCGGAAATGGTTTCCCTGACTTGCACGCGCAATTTCGCATCGAGGTTGGACAGTGGCTCATCCATCAGCAGAAGGGTAGGGCGGATGACGAGTGCGCGCGCCAGAGCGACGCGTTGTCTTTGCCCGCCAGAGAGTTCCGCCGGGCGCCTGTCTGGAAACGCCGCAAGTCCAACCCGCTCCAGATGTTCACCCACACGCACCTTGACGCTGTCTTCCGGAACACGTCGCGCCCTCAATCCATAGGCGACATTGTCGAAGACTGTCTTGTCCGGGAAGAGCGCATAGTCCTGGAACACCATACCGATGTCACGCTGGTGTGCGGGTGTCCGGCTCACGTCTTTTTCGCCAAACAGGATGCGACCAGATACGACTGGCAGGAACCCGGCCAATGCCCGCAACAACGTTGTCTTGCCGCATCCTGACGGTCCCAGCAGCGTGAAGAATTGACCATTGCCGATTGACAGAGAAAGATCTTCGATCACCCGAGTCCGACCATAGGCGACAGCCAGTTCTTCAATCTCGATCACAACGAAACTCTTTGCTTGGTCAACAACGCTGGCTTGGGTAACAAGGCTGGCTTGGACAACAAGACAGGCTCGGGCAAGCCTGTGGCCTGAGGGGTTAGGCGCTTGGAAAGCATGGCTGACAGGTCAGCATATACACCTGCGATATGGCTGGCGAGGAGGACGCAGGCCTGATCCCAATCTTTGTTGCGGCAAAGGCCAATCAATTCGGCGTGCTCGGCCTGCGCGCGCTGCCAAGCGATTCTCGTCGTGAGCTGGATGCGGGTGTAGCGCTCGCTTGCCGTCAGCAGGTTGGCCACCAGTGACAGCGAGCGCGGCAGATCAGCCCGCTTGTAGAGCGCCATGTGCAGTTCGGCGTTCAGCGCTCCCCAGCGGCTGGAATCACGTCGGCGAATGGCGTCTGCGAACGCGGCCTGCACGGCGTCGATATCGGCGAAATCATCCTGTGTCAGCAGAGGTGCCGATTGGCGCAGCAGCCTGACCTCCAGAATGCCGCGCAATTCAAAGACATCGTCCACTTCAGCCCTCGACAGGCCTGTGACGACAGCGCCTTTGTGCGGAAAGATCTGCACCAGTCCTTCTGCCTCAAGCTGCAATAACGCCTCGCGTACCGGGATGCGGCTGACACCGAAAGACGCCGCAATCGCATCCTGCCTGAGTTGTTCGCCCTCGCTGTAACTGCCGTCGAGTATCGAGTCGCGGAGTTGTGCGGTTATTGCGGCAGAGACCGTGCGATGTCTGATGGCGACATTCATTGCTGAAAACCAGGCTTGCGGATTTAAAGTGGATATTTTATACAATCTATGAAGTGACAACGCAAGTGTGACTGATCGCTGCCGTTTTGTGGCATCGCTGACCAGTGAAGGATCAGACCATGACGAAAAGCATTTTCTGTGGAACGATCCCCGCATTGATGACGCCCTGTCATTCCGACCGGACGCCTGATTTCCTGGCCCTTGTCCGCAAGGGCAAGGAATTGGTCGCCGCGGGCATGTCGGCGGTCGTCTATTGCGGATCCATGGGCGACTGGCCTCTGCTGTCAGATGAGGAACGCATGACGGGGACGGAAGCCCTGGTGAAGGCTGGAATCCCCGTCATTGTCGGCACGGGTGCGCAAAGTCCGAGGCGGGCGGCGGCCTTTGCAGCCCATGCCAGACGCATTGGAGCGGCGGGGCTGATGGTGATCCCTCGGGTGCTGTCGCGCGGTTCCTCTCCCAGTGCTCAGGAGGCCCATTTCGCAGGGATCCTGGAGGCGGCTGTCGATCTGCCATCGGTCATCTACAATAGCCCGTATTATGGGTTCGAGACCAAGGCCGAATTGTTCTTCAGGTTGAATGCCCGCTTTGCGCATCTCGTGGGGTTCAAGGAATTCGGCGGCGCACGATCGCTCTCCTATGCAGCCGAGCACATCACAGGGCGAGACGCATCCCTGATCCTCATGGTGGGTGTCGACACGCAGGTGGTGCATGGCTTCGTCAACTGTGGTGCCAAGGGGGCGATCACCGGCATTGGCAATGTATTGCCCCGCGAGGTGCTGCATCTCGTGAGCCTATCGCAGAAGGCGGCGACAGGTGACGTCGTAGCCCGGCGCCGGGCGCGGGAGCTTGAAACCGCGCTGATGGTGCTCTCGACATTCGATGAGGGTCCGGACCTCGTGCTGTTCTACAAGTATCTGATGGTGCTCGAAGGAAACCCGGAATACGAACTTCACTTCAACCCGTCAGATGCGTTGAGTGCCAGCCAGATGACTTTTGCCAGCCAGCAAATCGCTGTGTTCAAGCGTTGGTACGCCGGGTTTGTGGCGCACGCCGCCTGATCGGCTGCAACCCAGCCCACGTCCGAGACAGAGCCTAGATATACACGCGACCTTTCTGCCATAGTGGGAACGGCGATCGCATCATGCGCCATCCATCGTTCTTCGGAGAAACCATGCCGCCTTCCAACAGCTTCCCCGGTCTGTCCGGCGGCCTGACCAACTATGGAGACATGGATTTCGCCCGCTACCTGCGCCTGGCGAATGCCCGTTCCATGGGCTTTTCCACCGATATGCTGCGCAAGCCGGTGATAGGCATCGCCAGCACATACAGCGAGTTCAACAACTGTCATCGCAGCGTGCCAGACCTTGTCGCAGCGGTGAAACGTGGTGTTCTGGCCGCAGGCGGATTGCCGCTGGAATTTCCCACAATCTCGCTGGGAGAACCGTTTCTCAATCCCACAGCGCTGTTCTTCCGTAACCTGATGGCGATGGACACGGAGGAAATGATCCGGGGGCAGCCGATGGATGCCGTGGTTCTCGTGGGCGGTTGCGACAAGACCGTGCCTGCCCAGCTCATGGGTGCGCTGTCCGCCGGACTGCCCTCGATTCAGGTCGTTACTGGTCCGCAATCAACAAATCGCTGGCGAGGAGAGCGGATCGGGGCCTGCACGGATTGCCGCCGCTTCTGGGCGCGCTTCCGTGCGGGGGAGCTTGACAAGCGCGGGATCGAC
Source organism: Hyphomicrobiales bacterium (assembly GCA_031378805.1). Taxonomy (GTDB): domain Bacteria; phylum Pseudomonadota; class Alphaproteobacteria; order Rhizobiales; family Beijerinckiaceae; genus JADCCX01. The sequence goes on along the minus strand of JANNEO010000028.1, from coordinate 30,853 downwards.
GAGGTCGAGGGCAATTTGGTTGCCACGGCTGGAACCTGCGCAGTGATGGGCACTGCCTCAACCATGGCGTCGATTGCCGAGGCCCTGGGCATTCTCCTGCCCGGCACAGCTGCGATTCCCGCCGTTCATGCAGACCGGTTGCGGGCGGCGGAGGCTTCTGGCACCGCGATCATGTCCTTGCTGCGGGCCGGTATCCGCATTGGTGACATCATCACCGAGCGTTCCGTGGAGAACGCGTTGCGCGTCCTGCTGGCCATTGGTGGGTCGACCAACGCCATTATCCACCTCACCGCCATTGCCGGACGCGCCGGTATTAAGGTCTCGCTGGACCACCTCAACATCTTGTCTGACACCACGCCCGTGCTGGTTGATCTGAAACCCACCGGTCCGTTCTACATGGAGGACTTGCACGCGGCTGGCGGTATTGGCGCAGTACTCCGCGAGTTGAAACCACTGTTGCATCTGGATTGCATGACGGTGTCTGGCGAAACGCTGGGGGAGAGGCTTGCAGTCGAGGCGGAGTTTGTCGATCGGCAGGTCGTGCGCAGCTTGCAGGAGCCACTCCAGCCACAGGGCGGTTTGGTGGCGCTTTTCGGGTCTCTGGCACCCCGTGGTGCGATCTTGAAGCGAGCAGCGGCGGACCCGGCATTGTTCGAGCAAGAGGGGCGCGCGGTCGTGTTTTCGTCGCTGGAAGACATGGCGGCGCGGGTGGACGATCCGACGCTTGACGTTGCGCCAAACGATTTTCTTGTTCTGCAGAACGCAGGGCCCCTTTCAGCCTCCGGGATGCCCGAGGCAGGATATCTCCCCATTCCGCAGAAACTTGCCCGCGCAGGCGTGAAGGACATGGTGCGCATCTCCGACGCCCGCATGTCTGGCACGGCCTACGGCACCATCGTGCTGCATGTGGCACCCGATGCTGCGTCGGGCGGCAATCTTGCCTATGTCAGAACGGGCGACCGCATCCTCCTTTCGGTCAAGAATCGTCGGCTTGATCTGCTTGTTGACGAGGCCGAAATGGCGCGAAGGCGGGCAGCAGCGCCCGTGGTGCCCATCGCTCCTCCGCGCGGCTACGGAAAAATCTTCCACCGCGAAATCCTGCAAGCGGACGAGGGTTGTGATTTCGACAGTCTGCGGGCTTTTCCGCGCGGTGATTGAGCGTCATAGGGTACAGTGAAAGCCTGCTGACGTTTGATCGGGATCAACGGCTGGGGTCTACCGCCGGATCAGTCCTTTTGACCGAAACAGGCCAGTCATCACCTGTGCCCAACGCGCATACCCAGTTGGACCCGGATGCAGGCCATCGGGCAACAATGCGGCGTTGGGTTGGCCCGGTGTGCCCTGGAACAGCGACCAGGTGTCCACAATGATGACGCCACGGGCGCGCCTGCCGAAAGTGCGCAGTGCGGCGTTGACGGCATTGATGCTGTTGACTGTCGCGTTGCCCAATGCCCGTCTTGGCGGGATGAGGCACAGGAAGATCGGCATGGTCGGGCTGGCGGATCGCAGGGTGAAAACGATCAACCTGATATTGGCAGCCACCGCGTCAGGGCCACTGCCGCCCGCCAGGTCATTGGTGCCTATCATCACCACCACGGCAACAGGACGCAGCGAGAGAACATCGCGTTCCAGGCGCCCTGCGACGCCAAAACTGGTGTCGCCATTGATGCCGCGATTGGCGACGCGTACCTCCGGGAAGTACGCCTGGATGAGACCGAAACCCTGCACGATGGAATCGCCGACAAAGACAATGGCCCCCTGCTCTCCGGCGGCCTGTGCCTGAAAATCCCGCTGCCGCTGCTGGGTCGCTTTAGGCACGGGAAGCGGAGCCCTATCGGAATCCTGCGTGTTGGGCACCTGTGCAGGGCGAAAGGCCAGTGCGTGATCGGTCCACAGAATGGCCGATGCGGACAGGATCGCTCGGCGGGTTAATGCGGCGTGCCTGGACATGACGGCTTCTCTCTTTACCTCGCCGATCAGAAGTGACACATCTTGCGCGTGTGCAGGCAAGACATGCCTCATACCGCTGCTGCAATGCAATGCCATCAAGCGCAAAGTTGCCCGACAGAGCTGGCAACTCTGGGCACAGTGAGAGTGTGCTGTAATTTTGCACCGTGCCACACTGGCCGATTAACCAGAAACGGCTCCTTACCGAATTCAGAAGCGGATAGAATACTCGCAAACTAATGAGATTAAAAACGAGTCCGCTGTGGGTCGGTATAAAGAGAGATTGGTGGAGGTAAGCGGGATCGAACCGCTGACCTCTTGCATGCCATGCAAGCGCTCTCCCAGCTGAGCTATACCCCCACGCGGGTTTCCGGTTCTGGGTGATCCACCGGAAGGATTGGACAAGTGAAGCTTGAGCCTCACTTGCAGCGTCGTTTGTCATAAGCCGCCAAGATCCGCAAGCCAAAACTCTGCGTTCGGCTCAACTGGCGGGTCGTTGGAAGGTCGCGGTATCAGACTTCTTCTTCGCCCTCTATCTCGCCATCGATGAGGCCTGCGACGTCGTCGTCGGCTTCTTCTTCCTCTTCAAGGAATGTGTCATCCTCGTCGCCTGCAACGATTTCATCATCGATCTCGATGTCATCGGCCACAACGTCCTTCGAATCCGCGACCTCGGCATCTTCCAGAGGCACGAATTCAGCCGTTGCCGCCGCTGGATCGGCTGCATCATCCTCATCGTCGTCATTCGCTGCTGCGGCGGAAGCCTTCAACAGCGGCTCGAACGAGGCACGTGGCCAGGATTCGCCCGAATAGGGCGATATGACGGGGTCACGGTTGAGATCATAGAACTTGCGGCCCGTGGTTGGGCAAACACGCTTTGTTCCAAGTTCAGGTTTGGCCAAGGGGCTCTCCTGGAGAATGTCAGATGACAGTGATTTGAAAGAGCTAGTCGCCTAGTCTGGCGATTCCATGCTGTCAACCGACAAAACCGGATATCAGGGCAGGGCGGGGTTTCTTCTGGGCAAGACAGGTCGGCGCGTCGGGCTTGCTTGCGAACAAGGGCATGATATTCGGCAGCTACGCGTCGGGGCTTGACCAAGCAGTGCGGGCGCAAATGCAACGACAGGTTTTGCCATGATCATCGCCATTGACGGTCCGGCAGCATCCGGCAAGGGGACGCTGGCCCGGCGCATTGCCCAGCATCTGGGCCTGCCTCACCTCGATACCGGGCTGCTCTACCGTGCCGTCGGCCAACAGATGCTGGACCGGGGCCATGCGCTTGATGACAAGGATGCGGCGGCGGATGTTGCGTCACAGCTGTCGCTGAGCTGGCTGGTGGACGAGCGCCTGCGCACGGGGGAAGCGGGCAAGGCTGCCTCCACGATCGCCGCCATTCCGGCCGTGCGTGCGGCATTGAGACAGTTTCAGGTCGATTTCGCCCATCAGGATGGCGGGGCGGTGCTCGATGGCCGCGATATAGGTACGGTGATCGCGCCCGATGCCGATCTGAAGGTCTGGGTGACTGCGGCAGCGGATGTGCGGGCAAAGCGGCGCTATCTCGAATTGTCCATCAAGGATTCATCCGTCAGCGAGGCGCAATTGCTGGCCGATCTCAAGGCGCGCGATGCCCGCGATGCGCCCAACATGATGCGAGCGCAGGACGCCGTGGTGCTGGATACATCTGGCATGAAACGGGACGAGGTTCTGGCCGCTGCCATTGCCCTAGCGGAGAGCAGGAAACGTTGATCTTTTCGACCGCTCATTGTTTGGATTGATGGATATCAGTTCAGCCGTTTGATTGACGGCTGGCAGCTTGCGGCGGATGGTGTGGGCTGAGCATCATTCTGGAGTCGCGCCCATGTCCGTTCCCGTTCCTGCTGGTGAGCCCGTTCCCGTTCCTGTTGCCGCCCCATTTGCTATTGCTTACGCCGATGTCGAGGCTGCTGCTGCGCGCATCAAGGGCAAGGCTGTGATGACGCCGATGCTGTCCTCGCCGGATCTCGATGCACGTGTGGGCGGGCGGGTTTTTGTCAAGGCAGAGCCCCTGCAGCGCACCGGGTCGTTCAAGTTTCGCGGGGCCTACAACCGCATCTCGCAATTCACGGCGGAAGAGCGTCGGCGTGGCGTGGTGGCGTTTTCGTCAGGCAATCATGCGCAGGGCGTGGCTTATGCCGCACAGACCTTCGGCATCAAGGCAACGATCATCATGCCGACGGATTCCCCCCGGCTGAAGATCGACAACACGCGGGGATATGGTGCCGAAGTGGTGTTGTACGATCGTTTCGGGGAAAGCCGCGAAGCCATCGGGCAGCGAATTTCGGATGAAACCGGCGCAATCCTGGTGCCGCCCTATGACGACGCCAACATCATGGCAGGGCAGGGCACCATCGGCATCGAAATGGTGCGTCAGGCGCAGGATCTGGACGTGACGTTCGACATCGTATTCTGCTGCTGCGGCGGCGGCGGATTGATGGCGGGCGTCGCCACGGCCTTCAGTCATCTTAGCCCGGCGACCCAGCTTTTCGCCGTCGAGCCGGTGAATTTCGACGACACGAAGCGCTCGCTCGAAAGTGGTGAGCGGGTGAGCAATGCACCAAGCCCCATGTCGATCTGCGATGCGATCGTCACGCCGACACCCGGCAAGCTGACCTTTCCGATCAATCAGGCCAAGCTGGCGGGCGGCATAGCGGTCAGCGACCGTGAAGCGGCGGAAGCTGTGGCCTATGCGGCACGCGTGCTCAAGATCACCGTGGAGCCAGGTGGTGCGGTGGCACTGGCAGCAGTTCTCTCGGGCAAGCGCGACCTTGGGGGGAAATCAGTGGGGGTGATCTGCTCGGGCGGCAACATCGATCCGGAGTTTCATGCCGCGATCCTGGCTGCGGATGGCTTGCCAGTGTGACGCGTCACGGGGTCAATCTGGTGCTTGTGCTGTTGGCTGCGTGGTTTCTCGCGGCTTGCGCTTTGGTTGATTCCGACCAGGTGAGACTTTGCCGCAGCATCCTGCCCGCGCTCCATGCCGAGGGTGCGCAGCTTCAGGTGCAATCCGTTGTCGCGGCGACGGACAGCAATAGCGTCAGCATCAGCTATCGCCGCGAGGCGACGCATGGTGGCGTCACGCATTCCGTGAGCTGCCGGTTCGCGGGCGGGAGGTTATCGCAAGCGCGGCAGGACTTGCTGGGCGTGATGGCCGATGGTGAGACCTTCGGTGCGGTGCGTCTGCATATCCTGAAGCGCTACTGGCTGGATGAACCCTCGACCGCGCTGCTTGCGCCCGCTGTTTCGGAAACCGAGATCGCTCATCTGGTCAAGCTTGAGCGCAATACGGCAGTGATGTTTCAACACCTCGTCGCAGCCTTGCCGAAGATTGCGATCTATGCGCTGCTGGCACCGGCCTACGCGCTGATCTACGGCCTGATCGGGCGCATCAACCTGGCGTTTGGGGAATTGGCGGTTGTGGGTGGGCAGGGCGCGTTGATCGGAGCCATTGGTGGCGGAATGCTGGGTGATGGGTTACCGCCGCTGATCCTCCTGGGATCGCTCGTTCTGGCGCTTGCGGCGGCCGCTACGCATGGCGAACTGATGGCCCGCGCGGTGTTTTCTCCGCTCGCCAACCGGCCAGGGCAGGCCGCACTGGTAGCCTCAGCCGGTTTGGCCGTGGGCATGATGGAGTACCTGCGCCTTGCGCAAGGCACGGGCAATCGCTGGACACCTCCCGTGCTGAACATGCCAGTGGCCATTGCCCGCTCCGATGACTTCCTGGTCACAGTGACGGAGGGATCGGTCCTGACCGTGATCCTGGCGTTTGGTGTCGCGGTGGTGCTGCTGCGCGTCATGCAGCGCTCCGTCTTTGGCCGCAACTGGCGCGCCACTGCAGACGAGCCGCGTGCGGCGGCACTGTTTGGCGTGGACCCGAAAGGCACGCTGATCCGCGCCTTTGCCATCGCCAGCCTGCTGGCCGGGTTGGCCGGTTTCATCATGACGGCGCATTACGGCGGCATCGGCTTTTCGGGCGGGATGGCGCTTGGGCTGAAGGCGCTGATCGGTGCAGTCGCTGGCGGAATCGGCTCTGTGCCGGGCGCGATGGCGGGTGCCATGCTGATCGGTGCATTCGAGGCGTTGTGGTCGGCCTTTTTCAAGCTGGAGCACGGCGATATCGCGGTCTATAGCTTGCTGGCGATCCTGCTGATTTTCCGGCCCGGCGGCCTGCTGGGCTGGGGTGATGGCTTGCCGAGGCGCGTGTGATGCCGATCGAGTTCCGTGATATCGAAGCTGCACACCAGCGCATGGCGCGGGAAATCATCCGCACACCAACACTGCCCGCGCCGAGGCTTTCTGCACTGACTGGCGCGGATGTCGTGGTGAAGTACGATAACATGCAGGTTACTGGATCGTTCAAGGAGCGCGGCGCCTGCAACCGGATGCAGCAACTGACGGACCATGAGCGTCAACGCGGCGTCATCGCCATGTCGGCGGGCAACCATGCGCAGGCGGTCGCCTGGCACGCCCGCAAGCTTGGCTTGCCCGCCACCATCGTGATGCCGGAAGGCACGCCGCATGTGAAGGCGGAGAACACGCGGCAGCTTGGCGCAACGGTGATCCTCGAAGGCGCGACCCTGGCGGAGTCCCAGATCGCGGTGGAGCGCATGATTGCCGCCCGCAATTTGACGCTGATCCATCCCTATGACGATGATGCCATCATCGCCGGGCAAGGCACTGCCGCCATCGAGATGCTGGCGGATGCGCCCGATCTCGACATGCTGGTGGTTCCCATGGGTGGTGGTGGCCTGATTTCCGGCATGGCGATTGCGGCGCGGGCAATGAAGCCAGAGCTTCGCATCATCGGCGCCGAAGCTGCGCTCTACCCTTCGTTCTGGAATGCCGTCCGTGGTGAAAAACGCCCCATCGGCGGTCCGACCCTGGCGGAGGGAATCGCGGTCAAGAACGTGGGACAGCGGACGCTGCCTATCGTGCGCGATCTCGTCTCGGACATCATCCTTGTGGAAGAAAGCCAGATCGAGCGGGCGGTGTCGTGCTACGCCACGCTGCAACGCACCATGGCCGAGGGTGCGGGAGCAGCGGGACTGGCGGCGATGCTGGCGCAGCCGGAGCTGTTCAGTGGCAAGCGCGTCGGCCTGATCCTGTGCGGCGGCAACATCGATGCCCGCATCCTCGCCAGTGTAATGGTGCGGGAGCTTGCGCGCGAGGAGCGCGTGGTGTCGTTCCGCATGACCACCACGGACCAGCCCGGCATTCTGGGCCGGGTGGCGACGCGGCTGGGCGAGCTTGGCGGCAACATCCTGGAGGTCAACCACCAGCGCCTGCTGCTGGATGTGCCGGCCAAGGGTGTATCGCTCGATGTCACGGTGGAAACGCGCGGGCCAGCGCATACGGCGGAGGTGCTGGCGGCGCTGGCAGCCGAAGGGTATTCGCCGCAGAGGATCCAGCGGGTGGAGTAGGGGGCGGAACCGGGGTGGTGCGTGCTTCGAGGCTCGGCTTCGCCTAGCACCTCAGTATGAGGATCGTTGAAAAGTGCAGGCCGCAACCCGCCTCATCCTGAGGTGCTCGCCCCTTGGCGAGCCTCGAAGGACGCACAAGGTTGGTGCCATTTGCCGTTGCGCTAGATGATTTTGCGCGGCCGTCCTGCGTCCTTCGAGGCTCGCTTCGCTCGCACCTCAGGATGAGGAAGGTTGAGAGTTGCCACCCCCCCCCTCATGCTGAGGAGGCGCTCTTGCGCCGTCTCGAAGCACGCAGGGCGCTGGTGCAGACTTCGCGTCAAGCACACCTCACCCAAACCTGTTCCCCTTCGGAAACCCCTTCGGTGGCAGCTTGCCGGCTTCCGCCCGTTTCCCGATCCACTCGTCCAGCTCGGGCCTCGCCACAGTATATGTCCGCCCGTCGGACGACACCCAGGTCAATCCGCCCGCGATCCCGAACACCTTTGCATCTGCCACATTGCCATCCTTGTACTTTTGCAGCCGCACGCCTTTGCCCCGCGCCATCTCTGGCACTTCGGCGAGCGGATAAACCAGTAGCTTGCGGTTTTCGCCCACGATGGCGACGTGGTCGCCGTTGGCGGGGATGGCGAGCACAGCTTTCCACTGGCCATCGACGTTCAGCACGTTGCGGCCCTTCTTCGTGGTCGCCAGCAGATCGTCTGACGGGGCTACAAAGCCGCGCACGTCGTTGTCACCTGTCGACACCATCAACAGCCTGGTTCCCGGCTGGTGCGGCCACAGCGTCACGATGGCGGCGTCCTCCTCCATGTCGGCGATGAGGCGCACGGGATCGCCGAAACCGCGCCCGCCGGGCAGCTTGCTGGCGTCCAGCGTGAAGACCTTGCCGTTGGACACCAGCATCAGCAGCTTGGCCGTGGTCTCGGTGTGGAGCCACAGCTTCAGTTTGTCGTCGCCCTTGAATTGCAGGCTGGTGAGATCGACCACATGGCCCTTCAGCGCCCGGATCCAGCCCTTGTCCGACAGCACGACTGTGATTGGCTCGCGCTCCACAAGGGCTTCGGAGATGTCGATATTGGCCATGCCTTCCGGCTTGTCCGCGAATGTGGTGCGGCGCTTGCCAATCTTGGTGTCGGGGCCGAATTTCTTCTTCACCTCGCGGATTTCCCAGGCCACGGTTTTCCACTGCTTGGCTTCATCACCCAGCAGGCTCTCGATCTGGCCCTTCTCGATGGTGAGAGCGTCGAACTCCTTACGCAGCTCCATTTCCTCCAACTTACGCAATTGGCGCAGGCGGGTGTCGAGGATGGTTTCGGCCTGCAGGTCCGTCAGGTCGAAGCGCCGAATAAGGACGGGCTTGGGTTCGTCCTCCTCGCGGATGATGCGGATCACCTCGTCCAGATTGTGGAAGGCGATGAGCAGGCCACCCAGACGCTCCAGTCGCCGCTCGATCTCGGCCAGGCGGAAGCGGGAGCGGCGTTGCAGCACGATGCGGCGGTGATCAAGCCAGATGCGCAGTGCCTCGGCAAGGCCGATAACGCGGGGCACGAGGCCATCGACCAGCACGTTCATGTTCATGGAGAAGCGGGTCTCAAGCTCGGTCAGCTTGAACAGCGTCTCCATCAGCATGGTTTCATCGACGGCGCGGGACTTCGGCTCCAGGACGACGCGGATATCCTCGGCGGACTCATCCCTGACATCGACGAGGATGGGTACTTTCTTGTCGTTGATCAGGTCTGCCAGCGCCTCGATCAGACGACCTTTCTGCACCATGTAAGGGATCTCGGTGACGACGATGATGTATGTGCCGCGCCCTGTCTCTTCCTTGTGCCAGCGCGCCCTGAGGCGGAAACCGCCGCGCCCCGTGCGGTAGGTCTCGGCGATAGAGGCCGCGCTTTCCACGATGATACCGCCCGTCGGAAAATCTGGCCCGGGCACGAAGGTCAGCAACTGGTCGGAGGATGCTGTAGGATGCTCGATCAGATAGAGCGCCGCATCGCACAGTTCTGCCGCGTTGTGGGGCGGAATCGAGGTCGCCATCCCCACCGCGATTCCGGTTGTGCCGTTCGCCAGCATGTTGGGAAACGCGCCGGGCAAGACGATGGGCTCGTCGTTCTCGTTGTTGTAGGTCGCGCGGAAATCGACCGCATCCTCGTCGATGCCGGCAAGCAGCAGCGCACCGATCTCCGTGAGCTTCGCCTCGGTGTAGCGGTAGGCCGCCGGGTTATCGCCATCGATGGAACCAAAATTGCCTTGCCCGTCCACCAGCATGTAGCGCTGGGCAAAATCCTGGGCCAGGCGCACCATCGCGTCGTAGATCGACTGGTCGCCGTGCGGGTGAAACTTGCCGATGACCTCCCCCACGACCGAGGCGCATTTCTTGAAGGCGTTGGCCGGGTCCAGCTTCAGCAGGCGCATGGCGTGTAGAATGCGGCGCTGGACAGGCTTCAGGCCATCGCGTGCATCGGGCAGGGCGCGGTGCATGATGGTGGAGAGTGCGTAGGCAAGGTATCGCTCTTCGAGCGCCGCCTTCAGGCTGACAGTCTCAATGCCGTCCTTTGGGCCGTCCTTTGGGCCGTCCTTCGGGCCATCGCCCGCTGGAGGGGTGGAATCATCCATCAAATGCCTCGCTCAACGGGTTGAGGCGTAGAGAAGGGGATGATTCGGGGCAAGGGAGGTTTCCTGCTTCTCCCGTGGGAGAAGGTGTCATGCGGAACGCATGACGGATAAGGGAGAACCGGTGACGTCAGTGGTTCTCCCTCATCCGTCTGCCTCCGGCAGCCACCTTCTCCCAGGGGAGAAGGGAAGTGTCGCGCCCGACCTTCTCCGCATGGATCACGGTGGCGATCAGGATCAGCGCGGCCAGGATCTGGTGCGACAGGCCCGCCCAGAGCGGCACATGGAGCAGCAGTGTCACAACGCCAAGGGCCGCCTGAACCGACAATGCCCCCGCGACATGTATCGCACCCCGGGCGGCGGCACTCCCGCGGGCATCAAAGACATGCCACGCTGCCAAGGCCAGCAGCAGATAGGCCGTGATACGATGGTTGAACTGCACGAGGGCAGGATTGTCGACAAAGTTCTCGATCCAGGGCTTGACCACGAACAGCACGTCAGTCCCTGGGATCAGTGCGCCGTCCATCAGCGGCCAGGTGTTGTAGGTGAGGCCGGATTTCGAACCTGCGACGAGTGCGCCCAGTGCAATCTGCACGAGCAACAGCCCGACGATGGTCTTGGCTGTGAGGGTGATGCGGGTTGTGCTCGCCTTCAGTCCTTCGACAAGCCCAGGATGAGGGTTCGGCGATTGCAACCGTCGCGCGGTCCACACCAACCCCGTGAGAATGAGGCACGCCGTGGTGAGATGCAGGGAAAGCTTGACGGGCGCGACGGCCACCATGCCCTCCTTGAGACCAGATGCCACCATGATCCAGCCAATTGCGCCCTGAAAGCCACCCAATCCACCCAGTGCCAGCAGCCACAAGGCGAGACGTCCGCGCACCACGCCGCGCAGGAAAAACCAGGCGAGGGGAAGCATGTATGCCACTCCGATGAAGCGACCAAGCTGTCGGTGCCCCCATTCCCACCAGTATATGACCTTGAAGTCAGCGAGGCTCATGCCCTTGTTCAGGAGCTGGTATTGCGGGATTGCCCGGTACTTCTCGAACTCGGCCAGCCAGGCTGTTTCTGAGAGTGGCGGAATCGCCCCCAGCAGCGGCCGCCATTCGGTAATCGAAAGGCCGGAGCCGGTGAGCCGTGTCGCCCCCCCCACCAGGATCATCGCCAGAACAAGAACCGCCACGCACCAAAGCCACAGGCGCACGCCCACCAGCGCATCGCGTGGGGCGAATGCGCTATTTGCGGGGTGAATGGTCGCAGAGGTCACGGCCTTGCAGCTTTCCTGTTGATCTTCTGACACTGGATAGCCAATTACGGCGCATCAATGGATACGGCAATTGCGCCGCTGTCGCACCCAATGCGCTTCAGCAGAACTTCAGGGAGATTTGCCATGAACCGCAGGACACGCAAGCTCGTCGGCACCATCGTGATGCTGATGTTCGTCGTGGTCTATGCCTTGCTGGTTTCGGCACTGGCGGCACCCATCCTGACGCGGGCCAACAAGGTCGTCGAGGCGGCGTTCTATGTGATCGCGGGCCTCGCCTGGGCACCGCCGCTGATGCTGCTGATCCGCTGGATGGAAAGCGGCAAGGACGAGACGCGGCCACAGGGACCGGTGTAAGATTCATCCCTTCAAATCCGGAGCTTCTGCACGCCCTTCAGCGCCATCCGCGGCTTCTTTGCCGACAGGATGCGGCTGTTGACGCCCTGCCAGCTGATTTCGCCAGAGAGCCTGCCGTACTCGATCTTGGGGCAGCGGTTCATGATCACGGTCAGGCCCGCCGCTTCCGCTCGCGCGGCTGCCGCGTCATTGCGCACGCTGAGTTGCATCCAGATCACCTTGGGAAGCGGGTTCATGGCGAGCGCCTGATCCACGATTCCCGGTGCCGTGTCCGGTGCGCGAAAAATGTCGATCATGTCCACGGGTTCGGTGATCTCCGCCAGGCTTGCCACGAAAGTCTGGCCGAGAAAACTGGTGCCTGCCCGCCCCGGATTGACCGGGATGACGCGAAACCCGCGTTCGATCAGATATTTCAGCACGAGATAGGACGGTCGCGCCGGATTGTCGGATGCACCAACCATGGCAATGGTCTTGACCGACGTGAGGATCGAGCGGATGAGGCTGTCGGGATAGTGATCGTGGTCCGTCATGATCGTGATGTGGGGGATTGTGCGGCGAGGCGCAAGATTGTTCACGCCACATTGAGCTTTCGCCCGCGGTTGAAGAACCAGAACGCCGCGCCCGAGAGCAGAACGTCAAATTCGTTGATCGACTGGTAAAGGCCATTCACTGAAAGGCGCGGCAAAGCGTGCAGGTGCGCGGCGTGCTCGGCAAACAGGACACCAGGGCGGGTTGTGAGGCCGGTTTCGAATCCCAAGGCTTGGGCAAGTGCAAACTCGCGCTTGCCCGCCGCCAGCGCATCCCCCACAGGATAGGCGATGTGGCGCACTGGACGTTGAAGCTTGTCCTCGAGGATGGCTTTCGACTGCGCCATTTCCTCGTATGCCAAACGCTTGTCCAACGACCCCAGCAGCGGATGCGTGAGGGTGTGTGCACCGATCGTGCAGAGCGGTTCTGCGGCCAAACTGCGCAACCCCGCCCAATCCAGGCACAACTGCCGTGTGCGGGCTGCCCCGTCGATGCTTGTCGCAAGCGCCATTCGCGCGATTTCTGCTTGCAGGTCGGAGCGTGGACGCAGCGCCACGTAGGCCGCCTTGAATGCCTCTTCGGGGCTTTGACCGTGCTGGCCGGGCATCTCGCGTTCAGCAACATCCTCCAGGTCCAGCCACCACAACGGCGCCGTGCCATCCGCGAAGCCCGTTGTGGCGAAAACCGCGAAAGGAGCCTTGTGCCTGCGCAGCACGGGCAGCGCGAACTGCGCGTTGTCCCGGTATCCGTCATCGAAGGTCAGCACCACGAAAGGTCGATTGGGGAGGGGATTGGCAATACGGTCAGCCAGCACGTCGATGGAAATGATGTCGTACCCCCTGGCATGGACATGCCCGAGCACTGCATCGAGAAACTCGGGCGTGATCTCAAGGATACGATGGGGATCAAAAACCTTGGGCCGGGAGGGCCTGACATGGTGGAACATCAGTATTGCGCCAAGCCCCCGGGTGCGCTTTGCCATCGCCACTGCGGCACCGGTTTTGGCCAGTACGGAAAGTCCGGCGCGAAAGACGAGGTGCTTCCTATTCATTTTCAGCAGCGAACCCCGTTTCCGTTTCATCAACGCTTTTGCCGCGTTTGCGTTGACGAACCGTTGCTTTCATCGTTTTCATCTACGTCATCCTTATCGGAAGCGGCATCATGACTGTGTTTGAAGGCACGGCAATGGGAATATCGGCAGCTTTTCCGGTTGCTGAACGCGCGTTGGTTGAGCGCGTGGAAACCCATCGTGAGCTTGGCCAGATTGCCCCCCAGTGGCGGGCGCTGCAAGCCAACGGCCTGACCACGCCCTACCAAACCTGCGATTGGGTGCGGGCCTGGAGCGATGCCCATGTCGAGCCTCTCGGTCTTCGGCTTGTGACAGTGACCTGTCACGATGCCAGGGGACGCGCGATCGCACTGCTGCCGCTGTGCTCGACAACGCGTGGTGGCGTCCGTATCGCCCGTTTCGTTGGCGGCAAGCACGCCAACATGAACATGGGTCTCTACGAACCAACGGCCATGCTGTCCCTCTCGGCCGAAGACCTGCGCTTTGTGCTGCGCAATGTCGCGGAGCGCCACAGGATTGATCTCTACCATTTCGAAAACCAGCCGCGCCATTGGCTGGGGATGGCCAATCCGATGGCGCTTCTGCCGCACCAGTCCAGTCCGAGCAGCGCCTGGATGACTGGTCTTGTTGCGGATGGAGAGGAAATGATCCGGGGGCTGATGTCGTCTGAAAGCCGCAAAAAGCTGCGTCACAAGGAACGCAAGCTCGGAGAGTTTGGTGCCGTCAGCTATCTCGAGGCCAGGAATGTCGCGGAGGTTGAGAGCATTCTTGGGGCATTTTACCAGCAGAAAGCGGAGCGTTTCAAAGGACTTGGTATCAGCGACCCATTCAGTTCAGGCGAAGTGCGGGCGTTTCTGAAAGCCGCCGCCACTCAAGGTCTCATGGACGCAGCACCCGCCGTTTCGCTGTTCGCCATGAAAGTGGGTGAGCGCATTGTTTCAGTGTTTGGTGGCGCAATCCATCAGGGGCGCTTCAGCGGCATGTTCACCTCATTCGACTGTGATCCCGCCATGGCCCGCTACAGCCCAGGCGACCTGCTGCTGCTGCATCTGATCAAATCCATGTGCGCAAGGGGTCTCACGGCGTTTGATCTTGGAACGGGCGACGCCGCCTACAAGACGGATTACTGCAAGGTCGAGGAACCGCTGTTCGACAGCTTCCTGCCAGTCACCATGAAGGGACAAGCCATAGCGACCGCAATGCGCTCGACCCAGAGCCTGAAGCGTATTCTCAAGAAGAGCGGATTTGCATCCTCTCTCCTGGCCAGGGTGCGACAAGGTGTGCAGCGTGTCAGCGGTGCCTGATCACGAGCTGGCGAGTTCTTCCGCCGACTCTGCAGCCACGATGAAATAGCTGCAATCGCCGAGGGTCTGCTCCGCAAGGGCAAGCCGAGTGTCATTTGCATCATTCGAGGCAACCAGCACGGTCAATGTTGCCGAGGCTGACAGCAGTGCCGCCAATCCATTCGCTGCACCACCATTAAAAACGACAAAGTCCTTCTGACCGGCAAGGCCTTTCGCTGCCGCTGCCAATCCTTGCGGGCTGATCAATGTTACATCAAGAGTGGCGGACACGGCTGTGCCGCGCCCCATGAGGATGGCCTCCAGCGCACGCACCGTTCCTGCGGCATGGGCCGCGCCCTCAGTCGAGAGCACAAGGACACAGACCGGTCGACCGCGCACAAGCGCTGCTTCGGCTTCATCCGTGATTTCAAACAGGGGGTTATCGGAGCCGTGTGCCGCTGATGCCGGAATGGCAAGCACGTCTTGCCCATGCGTGTGCCAGGTCAGCCCTTTGTGCTGCGCCGGTTCCTTGGGGTGTAACGGAGCATTCAGGTCGGACGAACGCGGTTGCAGTGGCGGCGCTGTCATTTCCGGAACACCCGACGCGATGCTTGCCATTCTGGGCGCCGGTGGCCATCCCTGAGGTGTCGTCATGGGCGGTGGATTGAGCACTTCCGTCATGCGGTTCAGCGACTCGCGCATGGCGCGGCTTGAATCGGAGAGGTTGGCCTCTTCAGGCGTCACGTTCGTCAGCGGCGCTGATGGAGCTGGAACTGCCACGGCGGGATGCTGCACATGCGGCTGCACCATGGTAGCCTCGACGGCAGGTGGCATGGAGACCGAAGCGGGTGCGGACTGTGCAGGGGTCTGCTGCGGCATCATGCCTTGCGCCATCATTGCCAGCATCTGCGGCGTCACCATCATGGGATAAGCCATAGGCGGGGCGGCGGCCGGTGGCAGGGCTTCCGTCGTACGGCGACCATAGACCCGGTCTGACAGGAGGGCCTTGGTCAGCACCCAGAACAGTGAAATCGCAAAGCCTGCCAGGGTTGCGATCAGGATGATCGGCAGCTTCTTGGGAAAACTCGGCGTACTGGGTGCAATGGCCCGTGACACAACCCGGGCATCCGCCGCCACGGCGTTGTCAGCGTCGCGGACAGTGGCATCACGATAGCGACCGAGATAGGTTTCGAGTTGCTCTCGTTCGGCCTTCGCCTCACGCTCCAGGGCACGCAACTGGACTTCCTGCTCATTCGAGGTGCCGCTCTGGCGCTTCTGCAGGTCAAGCTCTGCCTGGTTGGCGACGACGCGGGCACCAGCGGCGCGGGCATCATTCTCCAGCGTGCGCGAGGTGCGCTCGGCGGCGCTGCGCACCTGTTCCTCCAGGCCAGCGAGCTGGGCATGGAGTTCCTTGATGCGGGGGTGCTGGGGCAGCAGCGTGCGCTCCTCCTGCGCGATCTGGGCCTTGAGCGTTGCGCGCGCTTCGATCAGCCGGCGAACGACCTCGTTGTTGACGATGTCGGACACCTCGAAGATGCGACCCTGCCGGATGGCCTCGCGGATCATGCGGGCCTTGGAGGTCAGTTCGGCCTGCTGGGAGCGGGCGGCGGCGAGCTGGGTATTCAGCTCGGAAAGCTGCTGTGAGGAGATGTTGGAATTGTCTCCCGCGCCACCCACCAGGAACAAGCCGTTCTGGCTGCGGAAAACCTCGACCTTGGCTTCCGCTGATGCGACGCGATCGCGCAACGAGTCGATGGTGCGACCGAGCCATGATCCCGCGGATTTGGCCGACCCCTTCTTTGCCTGTTCAAGCTGGCGGATGTATTCCTCCGCGATGGCATCGGAAAGCTTGGCTGCAAGCTCCGGATCACGGCTCTGGAACTCAATGGCGACAACGCGCGACTTGGCGACGGCGAAAGCTTTCAGCTTGTCGAAATATTTCTCCAGCACGCGCTCTTCCGGCGAGACGTTGGCCGGGTTGTTGATGAGGCCCATCATCACGCCGACCTTGGTTAGGGGATCGATCCCCTTGAGAACATCGTCGAACTCCGGTTTGGTGCCGAGTTCAAAACGCTTGATCATGGCGCGGGCGATGTCGCGTGACTGGATCAACTGCACCTGGCTGAGGACGGCATCCTGATCGATCAATGGATCCTGTCCGCGTGGCCCTTCACGGCCGATGCGGGTGTATTCCGTGTCGCGGTTTTCGAGGAAGACGCGGGTTTCGGCCGTGTAGCGTGGCTTCAGGATGTTGACGGCCGCCGTTGACAGCGCGAGAGCGCCCACGGTGCTCAACAGCACGAGCCATTTGCGCCGTCCGACCTCGCGGAACAGCTGCACCAGATCGATTTCGCCCCGGTCAGCCGATGACATCGGCATCTGCTGACCAGATTCGGAACCACGCATGTCAACACTCCTACACAACCCAGACTGTCGGCGTCCCGAGGGCAGCCATATGCAAAGATATCGCAGGTTATGGTTTCCGCCGGGTTAATTGCCTTGGTTATCAAACTCTGACGCAAAAGGTTTCTTAACCATGATCGTGTTTGATGCTGAGAGTGCAACAGTCGTGTCGTGTCATGAAGCGTATCCTCATCATCCTTTCGGTTTCGGCCTCTCTCGGGCTGTCCGCGTGTTCTCATCACCGCAGTGTCGCGCATTCCGAGATTTTCGCGGCGAGCCTGCATGAGCCTTACACGCTTGCCAACGGCGACCGCTTGCGCGTCATTGTTTTTGGCCAGGATGCCTTGTCCAACACCTATGCCGTGGACAGCGTCGGCCACATCTCGATGCCGCTGATCGGCTCGGTCGCGGCCAAGGGGCAGACCACCCATGGCCTCGAGCAGCAGATTGCAGGCAAGCTGCGTGGCGGCTTCCTGCGTGAGCCGAAGGTGTCTGTCGAGGTCGAGCAATATCGCCCGTTCTTCATCCTCGGAGAGGTAACGACATCGGGCCAATATCCCTTCGTCAACGGCATGACGGTGCAGACAGCCGTTGCGATCGCAGGGGGCTTCCAGCCGCGTGCCGACCGCTACGTGGCGGAAGTCAGCCGATCCATCAATGGTGAGGTCGTGGCCGGCAAGGTGCCGCTCGATACGCCTGTGCGCCCTGGCGACACCATCACCATCCGCGAGCGATTCTTCTGATGCGTATCATCCATGTCTTCCGCGCGCCCGTCGGCGGGCTTTTCCGCCATGTCGTTGATCTGGCGACGGAACAGGCGCGACGCGGCCATCAGGTTGGCGTGTTCTGCGATTCGACCTTTGCGGGAGAGCGGAACGAACGGCTGCTGAAAGAGTTGTCATCCTGCCTTGAGCTGGGTGTCGAGCGTACACCCATGAATCGCAACCCCCATTGGAGCGATGTCGCGGCCCTGTCGCGCATGAATGCTTTCGCAGCCCGCGTTGGCGCCGATGTCTTGCATGGCCACGGGTCGAAGGGCGGTCTCTATGCCCGAGTCAGCGCCGTTGGTCGCAATACGGGTCCAATTCGTGCCTATACGCCCCATGGCGGAAGCCTCAACTACAAGCCGGGTTCGCTCATCCATCGGGCGTATATGGGCATCGAATACCTGCTGGAGAAAGGCACGGATCTGTTCTTGTTCGAAAGCCGTTTCGTCGCGGACCGCTTTCGGGAGTTCGTGTGCGAGACCGATGCCGTGACACGCATCGTGCTGAATGGATTGCATCCGACCGAACTGGAACCGGTTGTTCCTCGTGCCGCAGCTGCAGACTTTCTTTACATCGGTGAATTCCGCTTCGCCAAAGGCATAGACACGCTGCTCGATGCCATGGCCGACCTGTTGAAGCGGGCTCCGCGCGCGCCCTCGCTCGTGCTGGTGGGGCAGGGACCGGATGAAGAGGCCTTGCGGTCTCAAGTGGCGATGCTCGGCATGGACGAGCGTGTGTCCTTTCACAAGCCGATGGCGGCCCGTGACGCCTTTGCCATGGCGCATACCATGGTGGTGCCGTCGCGCTTCGAATCGATGCCCTACGTGGTGATCGAGGCAGCAGGTGCCCGTATGCCGCTGATCTCGACCGATGTCGGCGGCATCCCCGAGATCTTTGGTGCCGAAAGCAATCGTCTGATTCCCTGCGACAATCTTCCGAAACTGTCGGAGGCCATGCTGGAGTCGATGGAGATGTCGGAACAGGAACGGCTTGTTCCGGCTCTCAGGTTGCAAGCCCATATCGATGAAAACTTCTCGGTGGAGAAAATGGCATCAACGGTTCTCGAGGCTTACGCTGCGGCACAGCACAAGCGTCGCGGCCTTCGTCATTCCGGTGATGTCATGCAGAAGGCGGGTTGAGTCCCGATCACGGGTTCAGTCCCGAAAGGTGAACCACCTTGGCAGAGGCGGGCAAAGCGATCAAGAAGATGCAACCCGCTGTCGCGGGAGTGGTTGCCGCGCGCGTCCAGCTTGCTGAATCAGCGCTTGATCTTCAGCCTTCTGCCGCGGTCTCTCCGATTGTCATCGCCGGTTTGTGGCGTGTGGCCGAAGCGCTTCTCGCTGCTGTCCTGGGTGCTGCGATCTACTGGTACTACGTCTATCCGCAGGTTGGATGGCAGCCAGCCTATACCTTGGCAATTCCCCTGTTCGCAGTCCTGGCCGTGGTCACGTTGCAGGCATTCGATCTCTACCATATTGGCGTGTTCCGCACACCTCTTGTGCAGGCGCCGCGGTTGATCGCGGGCTGGACAATGGCATTTCTCATCGCTTTTTCCGTGGTGTTCTTCCTCAAGCTGGAGGGCGTCTTCTCGCGTGTGTTCATGGCGGTCTGGTATGGCGGCGGGCTTGTCATGCTTCTGCTTGCCCGGCTGGGCCTGTCCTGGAAAATTCGCGCCATGACCCGCCAGGGCGTCCTGGATCGCCGCACGGCGATTGTTGGTGGAGGGGAGGCTGCTGAGCGGCTGCTGCGCAGCCTGCAGGAGGATGAACAATCCGATCTGCGCATCTTCGGCATCTTCGATGACCGCTGGGACGAGCGTTCTCCCGATGTGTTGGCGGGCTATCCCAAACTGGGAACGGTGGATGACCTGGTCGATTATGCCCGCCATGCGCGGCTCGATCTTGTGATCTTCGCCTTGCCGCTTTCCGCCGAGACGCGGCTTCTCCACATGCTGAAGAAGCTCTGGGTCTTGCCCATCGATATCCGTCTGGCGGCACACATGCAGAAGCTGCGGTTTCGTCCGCGCAACTATTCCTACATCGGCGGCTTGCCGGTCTTTGACATGGTGGACAAGCCCATCGCCGACTGGGACGTGGTGCTGAAATGGCTTTTCGATAAGATCGTGGGCAGCCTGCTGCTGCTGTTGCTGACGCCGGTGATGCTGCTGGTGGCGCTGGCCGTCAAGCTTGATTCACGCGGCCCCGTGCTGTTCCGTCAGAAGCGCTACGGCTTCAACAACGAACTCATCGAGGTCTTCAAGTTTCGCTCGATGTATGTGGATCAAAGCGATGCCACGGCCTCGCGGCTGGTGACCAGGGGCGATCCGCGCGTGACCCGCGTTGGTCGCTTCATCCGCAAGACATCGCTGGACGAGTTGCCGCAGCTTTTCAACGTGGTGTTTGGTGGCAGTCTTTCGGTTGTTGGCCCGCGCCCACACGCGGTCCAGGCCAAGGCCGAAAACCGGCTCTATGACCAGGTGGTGGATGGCTACTTCGCCCGACACAGGGTCAAGCCTGGCATCACCGGCCTGGCCCAGGTCAATGGCTGGCGTGGCGAAACGGACACCGAGGAGAAGATCCAACGGCGGGTCGATCATGACTTGCGCTATATCGAAAACTGGTCGCTGTGGCTTGATATAGCGATCCTGTTTCGTACGCCGTTTTCGCTGATCAAATCGGAGAATGCGTATTGAGCGCCGCGACTGCACAGCACATTGGTGCCAGCCCATCCCGTCGGCGGGTGAGCACGCGCAGCTTGCGCAATGCGGCGGTGTGGCTGCTCTTCGTCTCTGGTTTCATGGTTTTCATTGAACCCGCCCCGTTCGAAATCGCGTTTGGTGTCGTGGCGCTGGTTTTCATGCTGACGGGGCTCAAGTTCAGCGTGCTATTCCTGCCGCTGATCCTGTTGCTGCTGCTCTACAATATCGGGGGCGGCCTCTCGCTCATGGAGGTGGTCGATGAATCCCGTGCGGTGTGGTTCGTCGTCATCTCGATCTACATGGCAGTGATGGCGATCATCATCGCGGCGATCTTCTCTGAAGATACCCTCAGACGGCTTGAGCTGATGAAGAGCGGCTATGCGCTTGCCGCCGTCATCGCCAGCATCGCGGGCATCATGGGCTATTTCGATGTCGCGGGAACCTTCGATTATTTCACCCGATACGGGCGTGCGATGGGCACCTTCAAGGATCCCAACGTCTTTGCAACGTTCATCGTCCTGCCTTTCGTCTATATCGTGCAGGGTTTCTTTCTGGGCACGCACAAGCGCCCTGTGGTGGCCGGTGGCATGTTGCTGATCATCGTGGCGGGGCTGTTCCTGTCCTTCTCGCGCGGTGCCTGGGGCGTGGCTATCGCCGCTGTTGCGCTGTGCGTGCTGCTGACCTTTATCACGGCTGAAAGCGGACGCATCCGCACCCGCATCATCGTCATCGGTCTCATCGGTATCGCGCTGTTCGTTATCCTGCTGGCGATTGCGCTGCAGTTCGAGGCCATCCGCGCCACATTCGAGGTCCGCGCCTCGCTGAACCAGGAGTATGATTACGGCGAGACAGGACGCTTCGGTAACCAGCGTCGCTCCATCCCGCTGCTGTTGGGAGAGCCGAACGGCTTCGGCCCCACCATGTTCCGGGACTACTTTCCGGAGGATCCGCACAACACCTTCCTCAACGCTTTCGCATCCTATGGCTGGCTGGGTGGTATCAGCTATGCGAGCCTGATTGCTGTCACCATGCTGGTGGGCTGGACGCTGGTGTTCCGCAAGACGCCCTGGCAGAAAGATTCGATCGCTGTGTGGTCGTCGTTCTTTTTCCTGATCCTGCAGGGGTTGCAGATCGATACGGATCACTGGCGGCACTTCTATGTGCAGCTCGGTCTTACCTGGGGGTTGATGCTCGCTAGCCTTCGCTACGGGGCATGGCGGAGAGCCGACCAAGCGCCGACAGAGGAATGGTCAGCGTCGACAACGCAAACAGGACCGTGATCAAAAGCAGCGCCGCTTCCATGCCGTACCGCGCCGCGACAATACCGCCCACCATCGCACCAATCGAGCGCACGCCGTAGATGGCGAGCTGGATGACGGCCCCAACGCGCCCAAGCAAGCCCTTGGGCGTGACCAACTGGCGGATCGTGTTCTGGCAGACGAACCAGAGGATTGGCCCGAAACCGAGCAGGAAATACACCGTCAAGGACGATGGGAACCCGCCGAGCGTTGGCGCGGCCAGCAGCAGCATTGCGGCAAGAGTGGAACTGGCGGGACCGAAGAACAGCAGGAAACGTGGTGGAAGCACCGTCATGGCTTTCGCTGCCGTGAAGGCGGCAAGCAGCGAGCCAAGCCCCATCGCGGATTGCGCGAAGCCAATGGACGCAGTGTCCATGTCGAGGTGGCGCAGCGCGTAAGGCACGAAGATCGCGGCCAATGCCAGAAAAGCCGTGTTCCAGAACAATGCGCAAGCAACGATGCCGCGCAGCAGGGGCTGGGCCAGAACGAAGGCAAAACCTTCCTTCACCTCCTGCAAGACCAGGCGCTGGCGCGGAGGCGGAGGCTCCTGTGCTGGAAAGCCTGCAGCGAGCGCAAGGCCCAGCAGCACCAGCCCAAGCGCGATCATCAGTCCGGACAGGGGATAGCCATGCGCCATGAGCAGTCCCATCAGGGTCGGGCCTGCGAGCATGGCAATGGATTGGATGATCTGTATCGCCGCGTTCGCCTGTCCCAATCCCTCGGGTTCTACAAGGCGTTGCAGGCTGGCCCCTTCCGACAGGAAGCCGATGACGATGGCCGCAGCCGTCAGGAAGGCGCCGAAGGTGAAGACAACAGGGCTGCCCAAGACCTGCCCGGCAATGGCAACGAGAAACCCCGTGCAGGACAGGGCCAATGCTCGTTGCAAACCCAACAGCGGCGCGATGCGGTCGATCGCCACGCCTGCGGGCAGGGACATGAGCAGCCAGGCCGATCCCTGGGCCGCCACCATGGCACCGATCTGGTCGTCGGGAAGCTTGAAAATGGCTGCCGCCGCAAGGGGTACACCTGCAACCATCAGTTGGTCGGCGATGCGCAAGCAGGACGATACGGCGAGCAGGCGGTGGAACGGATTGGGGAGCATGGCGATCCGATGCATGGAGCGCCCAGGCCATGGCGGGTTCAGATGACGCCCGCCACCCGAAACTTGCGGGATGTCAGGCCGCGAGATGCGCGAAGGGATTGTCGAGCTTCAGCATCTCGTCGATCTTGTGGGCCTCGACGGGGCGGGAGAAGAGGTAGCCTTGCAGCAGATGGCACCCCACGGCCTGCAGGAAACGTTGCTGCTCCGCAGTCTCAACGCCCTCGGCCGTCACGGTGAGGCCCAGCGCACGCCCAAGATGAACGACGGAGTGGACCAGGATCGCGCTTTCGCCCGTGTCTTCCAGCGAATCAAGGAACGACTTGTCGAGCTTGATCTTGTCGAAGGCGAAGCGGCGCAGATAGATCAAACTGGAATAGCCGGTGCCGAAGTCATCCAACGCCAGCTTGATGCCCATCGAGCGCAGCTCCATGATGCTGTTCTCGGCCTGGTCGGCATCCGCGACAACGACGCTTTCCGTCAGTTCCAGTTCGAGGCGGGCTGGATCAAATCCGGTGTCTTCCAGCGCCTTCGAGACAGATTGAACGAAGTCGGTCTGGCGGAACTGGATCGCTGAAACGTTGCAGGCAATGGTGATGTTGCCCCAGTTCGCCGCATCAAGGCACGCTCTGCGGATCACCCACTCGCCGAGCTGGACGATCAGGCCTCGCTCTTCGGCAATGCCGATGAATTCGAGTGGAGGGATCAGGCCGTAGGTGGGATGGCGCCAGCGGACAAGCGCTTCGATACCGATGATTTTGGAGCCATCAGCCGAGACCTGCGGCTGGTAATGCAATTCCAATTCGTTGCGATCAATGGCGTGACGCAGGTCATCCTCGACGACCTTGCGGATGCGTAGCGTGTCATCCATGCGCTGTTCGAAGAAGCACGCGCGATTGCGCCCGCTGTTCTTGGCGCGGTACATTGCAATATCGGCAAGACGCATCAATTCTGCCGCGTCCGTGCCATTCTGGGGTGACAGGGCAATGCCTATGGACGCGCCGACATAGGCTTCAGCCTCGCCAATCTGGAAGGCGGGCCGAATGGCATCGATGATCCGTTGCCCAAGCACTTCCGCGTCGAGAGGGGAACGAACGCCGGTCTGGATAATGGCGAACTCATCACCGCCGAAGCGGGCCAGCACGTCATTCGCCCGCAATTGGCTCGCCATCCGTTCGGCGCAGCCCACGATCACCATGTCACCGGCTGCATGGCCATAGGTGTCGTTGACCTCCTTGAACTTGTCGAGATCGATGAACAGCACTGCGATGCCCGTCCGTTCATGCTCGACACGCGTCAAGAGAGCCATCAGATGTTCCGTGAAGCGCAGCCTGTTCGGCAAGCCCGACAGCGTATCGTGTCCGGCCAGATGCTGGGCCTTTTCCTCGCTGCGCAACATGTTGGCGGTCACACGCGTGACATGGGCATAGGAGAGCCAGGCAAACAGACTGATGGCGATACTGCTGAAGATTGAAATCGGCAGCAGACGCTCGAGAATCGGATCGCCAGGACGCTCAGACATCCAGGTGAGGCGCCCCATCTGCTGCACATTCGCCAATGGAATGTTGATCTCGTTGCTGGCCAGCGCGCCATTTCCGCTGCCGAGTTGGAGATTGCGGATCGACAGGCGCTGGCCGAGCTTGATGATGCCGTCCGCATCAAGCGTACGGCTGGCAACCAGGCCGATGGCGCCAGTATCAGTGATCTGCTTGCGGATCGTGGCAGCGACCAACTGAACCTTGCCGTTCTCGGTCATGTAGCGGCCAACCATGCGGGCTTCGGGCTGTGACGCAACGGAGCCGTCACCCTTGGATACCAGTTCCATTGCTGCCCAACGGAAGGTGCTTGCGAACGCCTGCTCTGGCGCGGCTTGACCATAGATCAGGCGGACGGCGGTGTTGAGCAGGTTGCCTTGCCGATCAATCAGCGACACGGCCTCGAAATCACCCAGCATCCGCACACGCTCCAGGGAGGTGTTGAGGGATTGCGCCGATACACCACCACCCAGGTTGCCGATGGTGCGCTCAAGCTCGGTGATGGTGCGCAGGTCACGGGCCACATCATTCACGGCCTCGGTGAGTGCGCTCGTGATGTTGCGGCGCGTGCGTTCGTCCGCGGCTTCACTGGTCCGTTGTGCCATGGCGAAAACCGTCAGGACGACGGCACCCAGGATAGCGAACAGAAGGATTGCAAAAGGGAGAACCGAAGTCGAAGCCAGCTGCCGCGCTTTGGTCTTGTGGGAACTGACAAACATAAATCGGCGTATCCACAGATGTTATTTTTTCTCACCATGCCAGCAAGAGGTTACCCAACGATTTAGGTTGGGTGGACAACTGGTTGGACATTCAACCAAAATGCGTGGCTTCAACACTGCAATGCCAGCTCAAATGAAAGTAATTCTGTGTCAGAAATGCCCTTGTCCTTTCAGGCTGACATGCCCGTTGCGGCCAACAATCACGTGATCGTGGATGCCGATGCCCAGGGGCTTGGCGATGGCGATGATGTCATGGGTCATGCGGATATCGGCCTGGGAGGGTGATGGATCGCCGGAGGGATGATTGTGAACAAGGATCAATGCCGTCGCCGATAATTCGAGCGCCCGACGCACGATTTCCCGCGGGTAGACCGGTGTATGATCGACGGTGCCGCGCTGCTGGACCTCATCGGCTATCAACTGGTTGCGCTTGTCCAAGAAGAGGATGCGGAACTCCTCGCGCTCCGCAAATGCCATGGCCGCGCGGCAGTATTCGATCACGCTGGCCCAGGACGACAGCACCTGACGCTTCGAAATCGAGCCTTTTGTGAGCCGTTGCGCCGCGGCGGCGGCGATCTTGAGGTCTATTGCCGTGCTTTCGCCAATGCCATCGACCTCGACAAGACGCTCGACCGGCGCTGAGAGAGCCTCGGCGAAGGAACCGAAACGGTTGATCAATCGCTTGGCAATGGGCTTGACGTCGCGGCGGGGGAGGGACCGGAACAGAAGCAGTTCCAGGAGTTCATAGTCTGGCAGGGCATCCGCGCCCCCCGCCTGAAAACGCGCCCGCAACCGCTCGCGGTGGCCCGAACTGCCGTCGTCGTCAGCCATAGCTTTTGGCAGAGGTTTGATTTGTTCCGGAAGCTTGATTGCGAGCAGAGGCTTCATTGCAAGCAGAAGCTTGGCGTGCGGCTGAAGGGTTGTCCCAGCCTTTCGGCGAGAGCGTGAAAATTTCGCAGCCAGTCTCGGTGACGCCGACGGTATGTTCGAACTGCGCAGACAAAGACCTGTCTCGTGTGACCGCTGTCCAGCCATCCGACAGGATCTTCACATGGGGTCGGCCGAGATTGATCATCGGCTCGACAGTGAAGATCATGCCTGGCTTCAAGAGCGGCCCTTCGCCGCGATGGCCGTAATGCAGCACGTTCGGCTCGTCATGGAAGAGCTTGCCGACACCGTGACCACAGAAGTCGCGGACCACCGAGCAGCGTTCATGCTCGGCATGGGCCTGGATGGCGGTGCCGATATCGCCCAGATGCCCGCCGGCCCGGATGGCTGCGATACCCAGCATCAGAGATTCGTACGTGACTTCTACCAATCGTTCTGCCCGTCGCGGCACGTCGCCGACGCAATACATGCGGCTCGAATCACCATGCCAGCCGTCCACGATGAGGGTGATATCGATGTTGATGATGTCCCCGTCGCGCAGCGGCTTGTCATCGGGAATGCCGTGACAGACCACGTGATTGATCGAGGTGCAGCAGGATTTCGTGTAGCCCCTGTATTGAAGGGTCGCGGGGAAAGCCCCGTGATCCATCCCGAATTCAAACACTATTTTATCGATCGCTTCGGTCGAAACGCCTGGTTTGACCACATCCACCATCAAATCCAGTGCTTCGGCCGCAAGGCGTCCAGCCTTGTGCATCGCGGCAAAAGCCTCTGGCCCATAGAGCCTGATTTGCCCGGGCTTGCGCCGGTCGGTCGAGGTGTGTTCGAGGAGGTTCATCAGGTCTCGTTTGAATTCGGCTGCCTTGCCGCATATAGCCGAGGTGAAGCGGCGTTCCAATCCCGTGTCATCACGGGGGTGCTAGACGATATTCCAGAGGATTCACATTGACGGATGTACCTGTAGATCGGGATGATTACGGTGCCTTCAAGGCCACCGGGCTCGTTGCGACAATTCTCGACAGCACGCGCAGGGCGGGTGCCGGCTGGTGGAGCCGCCGCAAGGCCTTCGTGTTGCGGCGGCTGGCCATCGCCAGGCTCGCGGGGGATCCGGTGGATATCGAGGCACTGGGTGCGCGAATGCGGCTCTACCCCTACCGCAATGTCTGCGAGAAGCGCATCCTGTTCACGCCCCAGTTCTTCGATCCGCAGGAATTGGCGGTCCTGAAATCGCGGCTGACCGAGGGTTTCGTGTTTCTCGACATTGGCGCGAATATCGGCGGATACTCGCTGTTCGTGGCGGCCAATGCCGGTCCGTCAGCTCGGGTGCTGGCGATCGAACCGCAGCCTGACATCTATGAGCGTCTGGTGTTCAATCTCAGGCTCAATCCCTTTCCCAGCGTCAAGGCGGTGGCCTGTGCCGTTGCCGACAAGGAGGGTGAGCTGACGCTTTTCGTCGATCCCGACAACAAGGGCGAGTCCAGCCTCAAGATCATGTCGGAAGTCTCATCCGTAGGCAGCATCAAGGTGCCGGCCAAACGGCTGCTGACGTTGATTGAGGAGCAGGGCTTCACCCGGATCGATGCCGCAAAGCTCGATACGGAAGGCGCGGAAGACATCATTCTCGAGACGTTCTTTGGAGAAGCGCCAGAAGCGCTCTGGCCCCGCCTTCTGATCATGGAACGGGGCAGCAGCCGCTGGCATGTCGACATGCCCAGACTTCTGGCCTTCCACGGTTACAAGGTAATGCAGGAAACTCGGAATAACCTGATCTATGAGCGGTGACAGAAACTGAGTCCGCGTCTCGCGTCATGCCTATGAAATAAAACGAGAAAAGCCACCGTCTCCGGTGGCTTTTCCATTGTTCGTGACAGGATCGCTGTCAGCGGAGGGTGATCCCTGGCTCGAAATCCGATGCGGATCGCGGGCCGCTGATAGACCCGTACAGAGAACAATGAGACATAAGATCACCTCCTTTCGTTGTTGACGACAGAAATAAGATTAGCGCGATTCGACGCTTTGGCGAGCGCTTTCAGGAGAGTATGTCGAAAAGCCGCAATCAGGCCTTCTGATAGGCCTTGCGCACCGCAGTTTCTGTGACGCCACGGTTGCGGATCATCAGAAAGCGACCGTTGGCCTGCGATCCGATGGACCATTGGCCTTCGATTTCGGAACAATCCGCATCAAGCTCGCCCGAATAGGCGACGGCGTGGTCCCAGCCTCCCGAACCATCGTAGCTCTTGGTGAAGCTCACGGCATGTCCGCTGCGCTGCCCCTCGATTGCCGCGAACAATGTGAGAGGAGCACCGGTTTCACCCACCTCGGATTCATGCGTGGTGCCAACGATCATCGTTCCGGTGTCGATGAGAGTCGCCACGAAATACACTGGCTCGCGGTAGGCTTGGTAGGAATAGAGACCGTGCCAGACGCCGGTGAGGTTCTCGTTCTGCCTGGTCATCGCCCGTCACATCCTGATTGGTATTCGCCGTTCCACGACGATTTCGTCCTGCGCGATGCGGCACGTATAGGCCAGCACCTCAACGCCATGTGAACAGGCCGTTTGGAAAGCGTTGGCATAGACTGGATCGATATCCGCCGCGATCGCAAAGGCTTCAGCCCGCATCTGCACGATGAACAGCATCACGGCTCGGGCGCCGCCGCTCGCCTCGCGGCCAAGTTCTGCCAGATGCTTGGCCCCACGGTCCGTCACCGAATCGGGAAATTCCGCCAAACCCTTGCTGCGCAGGAGATGGCAATTCTTCACCTCGACATAGCAGGACGCTCTTCCAGGATCCGTGAGGAGAAAGTCGACACGGCTGTTTGTGCCATACGTGACCTCGCGGCGGAACGTCGCATAGCCGGAAAGTTCGGGAATCCGACCGGCAAGGATCGCCTCCTCGGCCAACCGGTTGGGATTGGCCGTGTTGATGCCGACAAGCTGCGTGCCGTCGGGCAGATCAGCCTCGATCAACTCCCAGGAATACGCCAGTTTTGCCTTGGGATTGGCGGCTGGCGCGAGGAAGACGCGGGCTCCGGGTTGCTTCAGGCCGAGCATCGCGCCGGGATTGGCGCAATGCGCCGTTACAACGCTGCCATCAGGCAATGCTACATCCGCCAGGAAGCGCTTGTAGCGCTGGACGAGGCGTCCTTCGACAAGGGGCGCGCGAAACCGCATGGTTGAGCCTTCCGGATCAAGACAAACAGCCTGTGGCATTCCGCGCGAAACGCCGCAAGGCGCTTGAAATGCGGTGGCAAGCGCCGCTACAGAGCCAGAATGTCCATTGCTTCCCATTCCATTGTTACCGCAGCCATTCTCGTGATCGGGGACGAGATCCTGTCGGGCCGGACCAAGGACAAGAACATCGGCTACATCGCGGAGTATCTCACCGCCATCGGCATCGACCTGAAGCAGGTGCGTGTCGTGCCTGATGACGAGGCCGATATTGTGGAGGCGCTGAATGCGCTGCGAGCCAGGTACACCTATGTGTTCACCACGGGCGGCATCGGGCCGACGCATGACGACATCACGGCGGATTGCGTGGCGAAAGCCTTTGGCGTGGCGATTGACCACGATCCTCGGGCCGTCGCCATGCTGCAGGAGCGCTATCAGCCGGGCGAGTTGAACGAGGCCCGCTTGCGCATGGCCCGCATCCCGGCAGGTGCCGATCTGATCGAAAACCCGATCTCGCGTGCGCCGGGCTTTCGCATCGGCAATGTCATCGTCATGGCCGGAGTGCCGTCGATCATGCAGGCGATGCTCGACAATGCGGCTGCCAATCTCGTGACCGGGGCAAAGATGATCGCGGAGAGCATCGATGCCAATGGCCTGCCCGAAGGGATCTATGCCAAGGCGCTGGGCGACGTCGCAATGGCGCATGCGGGCGTCAGCATCGGCTCCTATCCGTCCTTCCTGAATGGCGGTTTTCGCAACCAGATCGTCGTGCGCGGCAAGGATCAAAATGCCGTCAGCGCGGCGGTTGCTGCTGTTGCTGCCGCAATCTCCGGACTGCAATCCGATCAAGTGCCAGCCTAAATCAAAAGCAGGAAACCATGGCAACTCCCTCATCTGACAAGGCTTTTCCCGTTTCCTGGGACCAGTTCCACCGCGACACCCGCGCCCTGACCTGGCGTCTGGCGGAACGCGGGCCGTTCAAGTCCATCGTCTGCATCACGCGCGGTGGCCTGGTGCCCGCCGCAATCATCGCCCGCGAGTTGGAGATCAAGGTGATCGAGACGGTCTGCATCGCGAGCTACCACAGCTACACCGGGCAGGGAGAACTCAAGGTGCTGAAGGGCATCGACGATGTCATTACCGGCACCAATGGTGGCGAGGGCGTGCTCGTCGTCGATGACCTCGTGGATACCGGCAAGACGGCCAAGGTGGTGCGGGACATGCTGCCCAAGGCGCATTTCGCCACTGTCTATGCCAAGCCAGCAGGCCGCCCCTTGGTCGACACCTTCGTGACGGAGGTTTCGCAGGACACCTGGATCTATTTCCCCTGGGACATGGGCTTCACGTTTCAGCCGCCGATCCGCGAGGGATCAACGGGCTGATCTCAGGTTCCCGTGATTTGGCAGACCCGTGATTTGGCAGAATCGTGATCTGCCGCTATTCAAGGCCCATTAACCGAAAGCCCATCCCTTGCTCGACACCCCGTCCTCCGAAACATCCGCCCTGGCACGCGACTGGATGAAGCTGCTGGCGCCCTATCGCACGCCTGACCAGCGGCAGAGTTTCTTCGAGATCGCGGTGACCGCGCTGCCGTTTTTCGGCCTGTGGGGGCTGGCCTATCTCTCGCTGTCCGTCAGTTACTGGCTCACCCTGGTGTGTTGCGTGCTGACCTCGCTGTTTCTCGTTCGCCTCTTCCTGATCCAGCATGATTGCAGCCACGGTTCGTTCTTCGAGAAGCGGGAATGGAACGACTGGGTAGG
>JANNEO010000067.1:0-45407 GCA_031378805.1 Hyphomicrobiales bacterium | reverse complement strand
GCCATTCACGAGGGGTTGATGGCGGCGGCCCGCAACGGCACGCTGTCAGGCATCTATGCCAATCTTTCCAGCCGCATCCAGCGTATGCGCTACACCGCGCACAAGACGGATGCACAGTGGCGACGCGCCATGGACGAGCATATCGAGATGGTGAGTTTGCTCAAGGCCCGGGAGGGTGAGAAGCTGGCGGCACTGATGAAAGCGCATATCCGGGGCAAGGCGGAGGTGATTGCCGCGAGCTATGGGGTGGGGGTGTAATCTTATGCAGACCAGACTGGTAGATAAAGTTTGTCTGTCAGACATTAACATAGGATATTATTCCTGTATTTCGCAGCTGCAGCTTCAGTTAGAGGACAGCCTAATGCGAAACGACGATGTGGGACTTCTTGAGGCAATCGGAAGACAAATTTTACAATGCAAGAAGGATGTCCTGCGGCTCAAACTGCATTTGTATGGTTGGAAATACGATCCTGACCAACCAAGGGTTCCAGGCGGCGAATCTGATGCTGGCCAATGGACAAGTGATGGGAACGAAAGCTCAGACAAACCCGAATGGCGTTCGGCCATGGCGTCGAAACGGTCAGATGCATTTTGCAATCGACAGTACGAAATTGACCTCATGCGCTGCAAGGCTGCAGCCGTACAGGGCTGTTACAGTCAGGCAATGGAACGGCTTCAGGCGTGCCGCAACGGACGTCAGATCCCCTTGCTTGTATTTTGAGGTGACCCATGATCATCGCCGAACGAACATTGTATGCCACGACAAATACAAATCCTCGTGTACCCATTACGGTGCGTTTGTTTTCTCCCGTCCAGAACAAAATAGATTGGTCCTGCAGCTACGAAATTGACTGGCCCACCGGGAAACGAGCGCAAAAAATCCATGGCCTTGATGGAATGCAAGCTATCATTCTCGCATTACAAATGATCGGCTCAGACCTCTACGCAAGCAAATATCATGACGATGGAAGCCTCTTCCTTGAACAACCAGGAAATGGTTACGGCTTCCCAGTTGCACATGTGATGCGAGATGCTCTTATCGGTGATGACAAGCGCTTCTTTGGATAAGACCTACATTCACAAATCTATGAAACATTCAGCCCGAACAGTTTGAAAAAAAAAGCAGTGGCCAGGAACGTGATCGCACAAGCACGATGTGCAGCCACACTATTAGCGCTTTCTTGTCGCAACTGACCAAACCCTTGCCCGCGGCAGCGGACCTTGTTTATAAGCCCTGCAATCCAATCAGGTGCGCCATCAGGCGCAGCGCAAGGGCATCCCCATGGCAGGGCATTCGCAATACAGCAACATCATGCACCGCAAGGGCAAGCAGGACGCGATGCGTTCCAAGCTGTTCTCCAAGCTGTCACGCGAGATCACGGTGGCAGCCAAGCTCGGACTGCCCGATCCGGCCATGAATGCTCGGCTCCGCATGGCGATCATTGCGGCCCGGGCCGAGAACATGCCACGCGATGTGATCGAACGTGCGGTCAAGAAAGCGTCCGGTAGCGACAATGAGCATTACGACGAGATCCGCTACGAGGGCTATGGTCCGGGCGGCACGGCCATCATCATCGAGGCCATGACTGACAACCGCAACCGCACGGCATCCGATATCCGGTCGTATTTCACCAAGGCGGGTGGCAATCTCGCCGAGACCGGCGCTGTGTCGTTCATGTTCGACAAGGTGGGCCAGGTGGAATTCGATCCGTCTGTTGCGTCACAGGACGCCATGCTGGACGCCGCGATCGAGGCGGGCGCGGACGATGTGGTTTCCGAGGAAGCAGGGCATACCGTGATCTGTGGCGTCACGGCGCTTGCCGATGTCTCGACTGCACTTGAAGGAAAGTTCGGCAATCCGCGCAAATCAGCTTTCGTGTGGAAACCGCAGACCAGTGTCAGCGTCGACGACGAGGCAGGCGAGAAACTGATCAAGCTGATGGGACTGCTCGACGATCACGACGACGTGCAGAACGTGTTCTCGAACTTCACTGTCTCGGATGCGCTCGTGGCAAAGATGAGCGGGTGAAGGCGGATCAGGCCTCACTTGCAAGCGAAAGAACAAGCGTCATCGGAACATTGGTTCCAGCCACAAATCCGTGGTGCTCATAGAATGTTCTTGCATCATCGGAAACTGCATGGACCAGAAGCCCCCGGATACCGAGGATGTCTGCTGCCTGTCGCACGCGCAAGACAGCATCGCGGAGCAAGGCGACACCGATTCCACGGCCTTGATGATCACTGGCAATGGCGAGCCTCCCCAGAACAGCCATCGGGATCGGATCAGGCATGTTGCGGCGCAGGCGTCCGGGAGCGTCGGTTGAGGCCAGAGCACCTGAGGCAAGCGCATAATAACCGACAACAACATGATCCTGATCCGCAACTACGTAAGTTCGAGAGGCACCGCTGGCATTGTTGGCACGGGCGCGGCGCTTGAGCCAGTCATCCAGCGTAGACACGCCAGATGCAAAAGCCTCAACAAGGTGCCTGTCATCCAGAGGCTCAGGTGGACGCAGCATGACTCACAGCCACGGCGTCTTTGCGTCCATCAGCCGTCGATAACCGTCGCCGGAGGGTGGCTGGTCCAGCACGGCAAGGAATTGCGTGTAAGATGCCGGATCAACATTGACCAAAGCGCGATCCAGCAGGGATTCTTCTGCCGCGCGACGTGCCGCATCAATCATGAACTCAGAACGGGTCTTGCTGTTCGCGCGCGCAGCACGGTCAATCAGATCACGCACATCATCTCGGATGCGCAGATTGACGGGGCGGGTGAGTGTTCTGATTGCAGCGGGCATGGCTCTGGCTCCGAAAGATGTACAGCGTACATACATTTTCCAGAGATGCAACAGGCCTTAATCTCATCGTCCCAGCAACGGGTCCATGAGCGGCAAGGCCAGCAGTGCTGCCGCGAAAATCACGGCATAGGCCAGCCGCCGGAAGGTCTGTTCCGAGGCTATCGGGAACAGCCATGCGCCCATAAGCAAACCCAGGCCGTAGGGCAGGCACAGCGGCAGGGCCTGCATCACGGAGGCCCTGGTCAGCACACCGGTCCACCAGTAGATGACACCTGTGACGGCGGGCAGCACCGCGAAGAAGCCGTTGAGATTGTCCCGGGTCTGCTTTGCGTCGTTTTTCTGGGCGGCCAGCCAGAAGATGGCAATCGGCATTCCGCCGAGTTGGGCCAGGCCACTGGCCGTGCCCGCGAGACTGCCCACGCCAAGCGAAAGCGGCAAGCCTGGCGCACCGCTGTAGCGCCAACCCGATGCCAGTGCCGACACGCCACACAGTATTGCGATGGCGACGATCCACCGTGCCGTGAACGGATCGCAGTTCAGCAGCAGCCAGACACCGACCGGCACGAACAGCATGGCCCCTGCCAGAAGCGGCAAGACCTCGCGCCAGGCCACGCGGCGAAAGCCCGCTGCCGCCAGCGGCAAGGCAAAAGGGATGTCGATGAACCAGATCAGGGCGGCGGCGGTCTTCGGCCCAACCGCCATGGTGGCGATGGGGACGAAAACCATGGCAAAGCCAAAGCCAGTGAAGCCGCGCACCAACCCGCCGATCACTGCGGCAACCGTCAGTGTCACAAGCGTCGATGGTGTGGCGAAGCCGAAATAAGCAGAGATTTCCGTGAGAAAGGTCATGATTTGGAACACATTATGGCAAATCAGACCGCTTTCGGATCACCGGGTCAAACCAGAAGAATGGATCCGGTGGATCAGCGTGGCGGAACCGGTTACCGATGTCGCATCATGCTTGCACTCCATCCGATTCGCATTCTTGGCATCGATCCCGGCCTCCGCAAATGCGGCTGGGGCGTGATCGAGACGCTGGGCAGCAAGCTCAGCTTTATCGCTTGTGGTTCCGTCGAACCTTCGGACAAGCTGGCGCTCAGCGAGCGCCTGAAACTTCTGCACGAAGGGCTGGTCAAGGTGGTGGCGGAGTTCGCACCGCACGAAGCCGCCATCGAGGAAACCTTCGTCAACAAGGATGCGCGGGCCACGCTGAAACTGGGTGCGGCACGTGGCGTGGCGATGGTGGCTCCGGCGCTATCTGGCATCAGTGTGGCGGAATATGCGCCCAACCAGGTGAAGAAGACCGTGGTAGGGTCGGGCCATGCCGAGAAACAACAGATTCGCATGATGATCGGCGTGCTGTTGCCGAAAGCTGATCCAAAGACAGAAGATGCGGCCGATGCGCTGGCCATCGCTATTTGCCACGCGCAGCACAGAAGTGTGAAGACGAATTTGGGCGTGAGGACTGGCACGAAATGATCGGCAAACTGAAGGGCCTCATCGACAGCTACGGCGATGATTTCGTGATCATCGACGTGGGCGGCGTGGGTTATGTCGCGTTCTGCTC
The DNA here is from genome assembly GCA_031378805.1 of Hyphomicrobiales bacterium. Classification (GTDB taxonomy): domain Bacteria; phylum Pseudomonadota; class Alphaproteobacteria; order Rhizobiales; family Beijerinckiaceae; genus JADCCX01. Next base: position 41,042 of record JANNEO010000067.1, on the reverse strand, counting down.
GGGGCGCACCTTGCAGGCCCTGCCCCCGCCGGGCGAGGCGGCTGTGCTGGCCATCGAGACCTATGTGCGCGAGGACCAGATCAAGCTCTTTGGGTTCGCCAGCGACAACGAGCGCGAGTGGTTCCGCATCCTTCTCAACGTGCAGGGCGTGGGCACGAAAGTGGCGCTGGCCATCCTGTCCACGTTCAAGCCGGGCGATCTCGCATCCGCCATCGCGCTGAAGGATGTGGCCAGCATCACCCGCACGCCCGGCGTGGGCAAGAAGCTGGCGGAGCGCATCGTGCTCGATCTCAAGGACAAAGCCCCCGCCTTTGGCTCCGTCGATCCCGCCGTCATGAAGCTGCAGGGCGATGTCGGCGAGAATCGCGCGCCGAGGCCCGCCGTCGAGGCCATCTCCGCGCTGGTGAACCTGGGCTACCAGCAGGCGCAAGCCTCCGCCGCCGTCGCCGCCGCCATGCGCGCGGCGGGCGATGATCCGAAGACCGAAACGCTGATCCGGCTGGCGCTGAAGGAGATGGCGCGGTAGCTACTCTTTTCCTTCTCCCCTTGCGGGATGAGGTGGCCTGCGTAGCAGGTCGGTTGAGGGGTCGCGCTGACGCCTCAGACCTGTGCGACACCTCATCCGGTCGGCATCCGCCGACCATCTTCTCCCGCAAGGGGAGAAGGAGAAACTTCGGCATGTCCTTGCAACGCCTCTTCCTCCTCGCCACGCCTGCGCTGTTCGTCTTCTTCTGGTCCACCGGCTGGATCGGGGCGAAATTTGCCGCGCCCCATGCCGATCCCCTGTGGTTTCTCTCCATCCGCTTTGCCTGCGCTGCCGCTGTCATCGGGCTGTATGCGCTGGCAGTACGGGCACCATGGCCGGACAGTCGGCGGGCCTGGCTCCATGCGCTGGTATCGGGTGCGCTTTTGCATGGCATCTATCTCGGTGGTGTGTGGTGGGCGGTGAAACACGGGCTTTCCGCCGGCCTTTCCGGCTTGCTGGCGGCTTTGCAACCCCTGCTGACGGCAGTGCTCGCGCCGTATCTCCTGCGCGAAGTGATCACGCTGCGGCAATGGCTTGGCGTCGCCGTTGGCTTGTTCGGCGTGCTGCTGGTGCTGTCACCGAAGCTGGGCGTGGCGCTGGGTGGCACGGGCGAGGCGGCATGGCTGGCGCTGGGCATCAACGTGATCGGAATGGTGGGCGTGACGGCGGGCAGTTTCTACCAGAAACGCTTCGTGGCGGGTGCGGACCTGCGCACGGTGACCGCCGTGCAGTATCTCGGCGCGCTGGTGATCGTGCTGCCGATTGCGCTGGCGACGGAGCAACTGCATTTCGATCACAGCCTGACGCTCTACGCCGTGCTCGCCTGGTCGGTGCTGGTGCTGTCGGTCTTCACCATTGTCATCATGCTGATGATGATCAACCGGGGCGAGGTGACGCGCGTGTCCGTGCTGATCTATTTGGTGCCGTCCGTGGTGGCCGTGCAGGCCTGGCTGCTGTTCGGCGAGACACTGAACGCGGTCCAGATCACCGGCATGGTGCTGACGGCGGCCGGCGTCTATATGGCCACGCGCAAAGCTTAAGAGAGTCCCATGGCCCAGATCATCGACGGCAACGCCTTTTCCGAACAACTCCGCGCCCGCATCGGCGCGACGGTTGCAGGGTTTGTGGCGCAGGGACACGCACCGCCCGGCCTCGCCGTGGTGCTGGTGGGCGAAGATCCGGCCAGCCGCGTCTATGTGCGCAACAAGGGCAAGCGCACGCTGGAGGCCGGGATGCGCTCGTTCGAGCATATGCTGCCGGAAACGACGTCCGAGGCTGATCTGCTGGCGCTTGTGGCGCGACTGAATGCGGACCCTGCCGTCGATGGCATCCTCGTGCAGCTGCCGCTGCCGAAGCATATTTCGGCCGACAAGGTGATCGAGGCCATCGACCCCGCCAAGGATATCGACGGGTTCCATCCCATCAATGTCGGGCGTCTGGCGAACGGACAGCAGGCTTTCGTGCCCTGCACACCGCTGGGCTCGCTGATGCTGCTGAAATCCGTGCGGACGGACCTCGCCGGGCTGGAGGCGGTCGTCGTCGGGCGCTCCAACATCGTGGGCAAGCCCATGGCGCAACTGCTGCTGGCGGAAAGCTGCACCGTGACCATCGCGCATTCCCGCACCAAAGACTTGGCCCGGCTCTGCCGCAGCGCGGATATCCTCGTGGCCGCCGTCGGCCGCCCCGAGATGATCCGGGGGGACTGGATCAAACCCGGCGCCATCGTCATCGATGTCGGCATCAACCGGGTGGCGGGGCAAGTCTTGGACAACAATTTGCCCGGCAAGACGCGACTGGTGGGGGATGTGGCGTTCGCAGAGGCTGAGAAGGTGGCCAGCGCGATCACGCCAGTGCCGGGGGGCGTGGGGCCGATGACGATTGCGTGCTTGTTGCGGAATACGGTGTGGGGTTGGGGGGTGCGGCGGGGGTTGGGGGTAGATTGTTTGAATTCAACAGCCGCCCTAAAAATAAGGACCACTTGGTAAGCGGCTCTATTAATCTTCCCAATTTTCATCGAAAGAACTTGGGTCAATCATCGGCTGATCATAAAACGCCTGCCGATGAAGATGAATATTAACCCGTGCGGCTACGTTTTTTTGAGGTGTATTGATACCAAGTTCCTGATTAATAGCCGTATCCTGTATCATTTGCTCCCCCCAAATTATAAGATTACCATCCCATACACCACTATTAACTATTGCATTTGCAGCCTTTTGAAAATTCCATTTATCATCCTTCTTTCGCGCGATGTGCCAAGCCTGCCTAGTTGGGTAATCCACGCGATCAAGTGGACGGCTCGCAAAACCTCCGTTCTCTCGTGGGCGCGTTCCTCCCCAGTCTCCATATATCACACGTGCACGGTTAGAACTTTGGGCCACCTGTTCTACAAGCTGTCTATTGTTGAATGGAACCTCAACAGGCTTTTCGCTGTTAAACTCCGTAAACATTTTCGGAATGGAAGTACAAGAAAGGACAATTGGAACAGTGGCATCGATAGCCTGAAGGCTACCCGCAATGACTCCGCTGAACCATGCTGAAAGGCTTAGCGGATCACGCGTCCAACCACCCTCCACAATAATAGCAAAATCTGCAGTTCCGCTTGCGGCAAAAGCCTGCACCATCTCATCAATATTTTCTGGGAATCGCTCGCGAACTATCCGCATGCAATATGGTCGTCCCATCTGCTGATATGCTTCGATTTGTTTTTGAAGTTCTGCCTGAGACTGGCCGCGCGACTGAATGCAAGGCCAGACCCATTTATGTTCCCTGACGAACTCGACCCAATTCGCAAAACACTCCGCTGGGTCCATAAGCTTAACCAAATCGTATTGTGGCTGACTCTCAACATTCGTTACTTGGTAATCTCGATCAATATCCAAAAAATAATTTCGCTTTGGAAATGCGTTCTCGATCCGCGTAATAGTTCGCTCCAGTTCGTTGGCATTTGGCCAAGGAGCAAACAAAAAACATGGTATCATCTTATCTTTAGTCGCCCCGGGCAAACGCTCAAGTCCGTTCATTTCACTGGCGCGAACCGCCAATGTTGGAACATAATTTTTGTTCTCAAGAACCATTTTCGATCATATCCCAGAGAATGCAGATAAACGGATCTCCATCGCTGCTTTTGATACGCCAAAACTCTCTGCGAGACTTTCGATGGTGGCTTCTGTCACCACTCCCTTGAAATCATCATTCAATTTCTTCTCAATCAGATTCATTGGCATTACCAAGTCAGCGGCTAACCGATTAGCCTCAAACTCAATTTGCTCCGAAGCGCCTGAACGGTAAAGTACAGTATCAGTGATACCATTAGGAGAGCTGTCGATCACCTGCTTGTGCAACAGGAAGTGGGCTAACTCATGCGCAATGGTGAACCGCTGGCGTTCTCGCGCCTCATTGCGATTTACTCTGATTACATAATGACCATCTTCTCTCATAATCTGACCAGAAACCCCGGTCGGCAAGCTTGCAATTTTGATAGCATGCAAACCAAATTCACGTGCCATATCACCAAGTTTCACAGGAAATTCCGATAGGTATTTATCCAATATGCCTTTGTGGTCGACATAAATTCTGTGCATTTCCCGCGAAGCCATATCACCCTCCTATCTTTCGTCCGTGTCAGAGTGGTCGAAATTTTTTTCGAGCTCACCAAGCGAACTGGTTCTTTCATTTCTGAACGCTACCTCATCAACTCGTTTGGCAATCAAGGCGTCAATTGCTGCGTCATTCAGAGCCGCTTCAAGTTTGTTCTGAACTAACTTCTCAGCCCTTTCACCTAATTCCTTAAAGGTATACGCAGCGACAATCCCAATTACGATTGCTAATCCGGCTAATAGAACTGTCACAGCGGTCAACATCACGCTCAAAAAACTGAGGTAAACTGAGACATTCTGGTCTGGCCCTTTCTGATCGATAGGGATAGCACCAATCTTGTCTATCGCACCCAAGGAAAAAAGCAGCCAGCAAATGAACCCGCCGACAACAAACGTGGCGACGTAGCCTAGTGCTTTCATCCCATACCCTCTTAAACGATATCATGATGACGTTCATCATATATTCTTTTTTTGTTCACGTCAATTATTTACGAATCACCTTTGCATCAACGGCGGCTCTAGTGAAGCCAAAATAGCCAAGATACGTCTCAGTTTTCACATTATAGCCCCCCCACTTCCCCCACACCCCCCTCCCCTGCTAAACCCCCTCGCATGTCCACCCCCGCCCTTCCCGCACCGGAAACCCCACCCACGCCCGCACCCCGCCGCGTGTTCATCAAGTCCTACGGCTGCCAGATGAACGTCTATGATGCCACGCGCATGGCGGATGTTCTGGCTCCTGAGGGTTACGCCGAAACCAGCGATATCGCGGAGGCAGATCTTGTCATCCTCAACACCTGCAACATCCGGGAAAAAGCCGCCGAGAAGGTGTATTCCGAGCTTGGGCGCATCCGCGAGCTGAAGGCCGAGAGGGCCGCCGCTGGCACCCCCATGCGCGTCGCGGTGGCGGGCTGCGTGGCGCAGGCCGAGGGGGCCGAGATCATCCGGCGGGAACCCGTGGTCGATCTTGTGGTGGGTCCGCAGGCCTATCACCGGCTTCCCGCCCTCCTGAAACAGCGCCGCACCGCGAGGGGTGTGGTGGATACGGAGTTTCCGGCGGAGGATAAATTCGATCATCTGCCACTGGCGACGCGGGCGAAAACCCGTTCGCGTGGCGTTTCGGCGTTTCTGACGGTGCAGGAGGGTTGCGACAAGTTCTGCACGTTCTGCGTGGTGCCCTACACGCGCGGATCAGAGGTGTCGCGGCCCGTGGCGCGTATCATCCGCGAGGCGGAAGAACTGGCGGCATCCGGTGTGCGCGAAATCATGCTGCTGGGTCAGAACGTCAATGCGTTCCACGGGCTTGGCGAGGATGGGGCGGTTTGGTCGCTGGCCCGCCTGATGCGCCGCATTGCCGAGATCAAGGGGCTGGACCGGCTGCGCTATGCCACCAGCCACCCCCGCGACATGGGGGATGATCTTGTCGCCATGCACGCGGACCTTCCCGCGGCGATGCCCTATCTGCATCTCCCCGTGCAATCCGGCAGCGACCGCGTGCTGAAGGGGATGAACCGTCGGCATACATCTGCCGACTATCGTGTCACCATCGACAAGGTGCGGGCAGTGCGGCCCGATATCGCGCTCACCTCCGATTTCATCATCGGCTTTCCCGGCGAGACGGAGGCCGATTTCGAAGAAACCATGCAGCTCATCCGCGATGTGCGCTTTGCCTCGGCCTATTCGTTCAAATACTCCGAGCGGCCCGGCACCCCTGCCGCGGATCGCAAGGATCAGGTGCCTGAACCGGTCAAAACAGCACGGCTGGCGGCGTTGCAGGCCCTGGTTCTGGAGCAGCAGACGGCGTTCAATCTGGCCACCATCGGCAAGACCCTGGATGTGCTGTTCGAGAAGCCGGGGCGCAATGCCGGGCAGATCGGTGGCAAGTCACCCTATCAGCAGGCCGTGCATGTGGAGGGACCGCTGTCACTCATCGGTCACATCGTGCCTGTAAAAATCACGGGTGTGGCATCGAACTCCCTTGCGGGAATCCTGGTTCAGGGGGACAATCATAACTGTGAATCGCCCATTTCCGGTGATTCAACTGCAATGCATGACAGGGTTGCATGAACCTTCCGGAGAGACAGGCTTGACATCATCACAGCGCGTGAAAGCAGGCGAACCCGCTCCATCCCCACTGCCGGGGGCCAAAGGCCCGCACGAACTGACGCTGTCGTTTGATGACAACAAGCGGGCCAGCTTTGTTCTGGGTCATTACGACCAGAACCTTGCGCATATCGAGCGACGGCTGTCCGTCATCGCCACGGTCAACGGCAACCACCTCACCCTCAAGGGATCCAAGGAAGCCGTGGACCGCGCCCGGCAGACGCTGGACCTTCTGTATGAACAGGCCCGCGCGGGCCGTGCCTTCACGACCGGCGATGTCGATGGGGCCTTGCAGGAAGCCGCACTTCAGGGTTCGCTGTTTCCCTCAAAGGGAGACAGCGGCAAATTGAGTTTCGAGCAGATCGTCACACGCAAGCGCGGCCCGGTGAAGGCCCGCAACGCTGCGCAGGATGCCTATCTCAGGGCACTCAAGCGCAATGAGCTGGTCTTCGCGGAAGGCCCGGCAGGCACTGGCAAGACCTGGCTGGCGGTTGGCCATGCCGTGCAATTGATGGAGCAGGGGTTGGTGGAACGGCTGATCCTTTCGCGCCCGGCGGTCGAGGCAGGCGAGCGGCTGGGCTTTCTGCCGGGCGACATGAAGGACAAGGTCGATCCATATCTCAGGCCAATCTACGATGCGCTGCATGATTTCATGGAGGCGCGCATCGTCGAGCGAGGTCTGCAAACCGGGCAGATCGAGGTGGCACCGCTGGCTTTCATGCGCGGGCGCACGCTTTCCAACGCGGTCATCCTGCTGGATGAGGCGCAGAACACCACGTCGATGCAGATGAAGATGTTCCTGACGCGCCTGGGCGAAGGCTCCCGCATGATCATCACGGGTGACCCTACGCAGATCGATCTGCCGACGGGGCAGAAATCGGGCCTGATCGAGGCGGTGTCGCTGCTGCCTGCAGTCGAGGGCGTGGGCCATGTCACGTTCGGCCATGCCGACGTTGTGCGCCACGATTTGGTGCGTCGCATCGTCAAGGCTTACGAGGATGCAGGCGGCACGCATCAGCGGCGCGAGATGTGACCAGGGCCGCGCGATCGGACATCAGCGTTGATGTGCAGAAGGCTGCGCCGGGCTGGAGAGCGGTGCCAGGTGTGGCAGCGCTCGTGCGCCGATCCGCGCGGCAGGCCGTTGCGATGGCGGATATCGTGGTCCTGAGGGATGCCTCGGTCGCCGTTCTGCTGGCGGACGATGCCCGCGTCAGAGCGGTCAATCAGCAATGGCGCAACCTGAACAAGTCAACCAACGTGCTGTCGTTCCCCGCAACCGCACCAGACCGCATGTCGCAGTCGCCCTACCTTGGCGACATCATCCTGGCGTATGAAACCATTGCCTCCGAAGCCCTGGCCGACACAAAGCCGATCGCCCACCATGTGGCCCACCTTGTGGTGCATGGCGTCTTGCATCTCCTGGGCTATGACCACATGACTCAAGACGATGCAGAGCGTATGGAACAGCGCGAATCTGCAATTCTAGCAAGCCTTGACGTGCCCGACCCCTATGCAGGGTGGGAGCTTATGGAGAACGGGACAGAATGAGTTCGACCACTGACAGGGCCGAACAGTCCGGAACAGCCAGGCCAGACATGCTGCCTGATTCGGAGGGCTGGTTCGGGCGTCTCCGCTCGGCGCTGGGCTTCAAGAGCACGGTGTCCATACGCGACAACATCGAGGATGCACTCGAGGCCCGCGGACCAGGTGCGGAGTTCACACCCCAGGAACGGGTGATGCTGCGCAACATCCTGAGCATTCGAAGCGTGCGCGTGGCGGATGTGATGATCCCCCGAGCCGACGTGATCGCTGTGCCTGCCGAGATCACCTTGAGCGATCTTCTGCGCGCCTTCCGGACACAGGGGCACTCAAGGCTGCCCGCCTATGGAGAAACGCTGGATGACCCAAAAGGCATGGTTCATATCCGCGACTTTCTTGATCTGATCTCCAACAAGGCGGAAACCGGACTTCCCAGAAGCCGCCGCAAGAAGGACGTGACGTCGATCGATCTTGGCCTTGTCGATATGTCAGCATCGCTGATTTCGGCCAAATTGCTGCGCCCCGTCCTCTATGTGCCCCCCTCGATGCCTGCCATGGACCTGTTGGTCCGGATGCAGGCAACGCGCACCCACATGGCGCTTGTGGTGGACGAGTACGGCGGAACGGATGGGCTGGTCTCCATCGAAGATTTGGTCGAGATGATCGTCGGCGACATCGAGGACGAGCATGATGACGAGGGCCGACCGTTGATCGAAGCTGAGGAGGGCGGCACCAGCTTCCTGGCGGACGCCAAGGCAGGACTTGATGAAGTTGGCAAGGCGCTGGGCGTGGATTTCTCTGTCGAACCGGGCTCTGCCGATGTGGACACCATCGGCGGGTTGATCGTAACGCTCGCCCAGAGGGTGCCTTTGCGCGGCGAACTGATCCGCAGTGCGCTCAACCTCGAATTCGAGGTGCTGGACGCCGACCCACGGCGCATCAAGCGCGTCCGCATCCATCGGCGGGGCGCAGGCACGACGGCACGGGCTGCGACCACCGATCCCACGATCGAGGATGGCGTGCCGTATCAGCCTCCGCAGCGCTGAAAGGCCATCTTCGTGCTGCAAGGACTGGCTCAGTCTGTTCTGCTTCTGGGAGGATGGCAGCGCCTTGGAGCGGCTTTCGCGGCGGGTGCGGTTGCAGCGCTTTCCATGCCGCCGCTGGATCTGATGCCAGCGCTGCTGGTGTCTCTGCCCATTGCTGTCTGGCTGATCGATGGATGCGCCGCTGGCCCTGGCCGCTTCTCCTGGTCCAGCTTGAAATCGGCGTTCCTGACTGGCTGGGCCTTCGGTTTCGGCTATTTCGTGGCTGGATTCTGGTGGCTGGGAGCCGCCTTTCTTGTGGAGGACGACTCCTTCGCCTGGGCGCTTCCCTTCGGCGTCATCGGCTTCCCTGCGGCGCTCGCCCTGTTTCATGGCTGCGGATTTGCCCTGGCGCGCCTGCTCTGGTCAGATGGCAGCCGCCGCATCTTTGCCTTCGCCACGGCCATGGCCAGCGTTGAATGGCTGCGGGGAACCATCCTGACTGGTTTTCCCTGGAACAGCCTTGGACAGGCGCTGGCGGCCAGTGATGCGACGGCGCAGATCGCCTCTATCGTCGGTCTCAATGGCCTGACGATCCTTGCCCTGTTCGTGTTCGCAGCTCCGGCAGTTTTGGCAACGGGCTTGACCGCAGCCCAACGCCTGGCACTGCCACTGACAGCCAGTGCAGCCATGATCGGCATTCTCGGCTTTGGTCTGTGGCGTTTGCAAACGACCGCGTTGGTGCCGCTGCCTGACGTCAAGGTGCGCATCTTGCAACCCAATTTGAGTCAAAGAGAAAAGCACCGACTCTCTGGTCAGGAGGTGCTCAAGCGCTATGTCGACCTCAGCGACAGAGCGACGACGCCAGGAACCAGCGGCATATCCGACATCACACATCTGGTGTGGCCGGAATCGCCCTTTCCCTTCCTCTTGGCGCGAGAACCTCAAGCACTCAGCCAGATCGCGGGCTTGATACGCCCCCGGACGACACTGATCACGGGTGCAGCAAGGGCAGAGGATGCCAGCGGCAATGCGGGGCAGATCAGGTATTTCAATTCCATCCACGTTGTTGCTGCCGATGGGACGATCACCGACAGTTACGACAAGGTTCATTTGGTTCCATTTGGAGAGTACTTGCCGTTCAAATCATTCTTTGCAGCCATCGGTCTTCGACAATTTATCGAGATTCCTGGCGGCTTCGAGGCGGGCGTTCGGCGAAAGCCGCTTGCCATCAAGGGCTTGCCTCCCGCCATCCCTCTCATCTGCTACGAAGCGATTTTTCCTTCTGGTCTGGTGCCACAGGGTTCTCGCCCGGGCTTGCTGCTGAATGTCACGAACGATGGCTGGTTCGGGCTGACCGCTGGACCCTACCAGCATTTGTCCCAGGCACGTCTGCGCAGTGTGGAACAGGGGCTGCCCCAGTTGCGATCTGCGAATACCGGTATCTCTGCGATCATCGATCCGCTTGGTCGCATTGTCCGCAGCCAGCCTCTGGGGACAACCGGTGTGGTTGATGGTGCAATAGCAAAAGCACTGTCATCGACGATCTACAGTTCGTTGGGCGATCTTCCAGCTCTTGCATTGCTGTTTCTCTCTTTTGGACTTTGCTTTGTCTCACGTTTAAGATAGTCAACGTTATTATTTCCACTTGTTACCCAATATGTGTGTGCTGGTGCTCTACAGGCTTGGGAATTTGATCGATGCACTTCTGCATGTCAGAGCGCCATTAAACAGCAGAGTTTCCACGCCATGGTCAAATCCCCCAATCCCATCGACCGGCATGTTGGCACACGGCTCCGGATGAGGCGCGTTGAGGCGGGCTTGAGCCAGGAAAAGCTTGGCGATGCTCTCGGGATCACGTTTCAGCAGATACAAAAATATGAGAAAGGCACCAACCGGATTGGTGCCAGCCGGCTGCAACTTGCGGCAAAAATCCTGGCTGTTCCGGTGAACTATTTTTTTGAAGGCGCTGACGCCGAGCTGGATGCCACGCCGATTCTGCCGTTGGCCGAGGTTGGTGAGGCGCCGGCAACATTCGCACGCAGCCCTCAAGGACTTCTCCTCCTGAATGCCTTCCTGAAGATCAAGGAACCCAAGCTGCGCAAGAAAATCATCGATCTGATCGGTGCGATGGCGACTGAAAATAAGGATTGATCGTTCTTTTGAGCGAACGAAATGACTGATATTGATTGACCTGACGAACGAGTCTGGATTATGAGCCGCGCCGTTGATGAGGTGTCGATAGAACCATTCGATGCTTTTTCGCGCTCATTTTTCCTGCCGGAGGCAATCGCAGTGGTCCGTTCCGATTATCTTTTTACCAGCGAGTCGGTTTCTGAAGGTCATCCCGACAAAGTCTGTGATCGCATTTCTGACGAGGTGGTCGATCTGTTTTTCAGGGAGGCCGCAAAGTCAGGCATGAGCCCGTGGGCCGTGCGCGTGGCGTGCGAGACACTGGCGACCACCAACCGCGTCGTCATCGCTGGTGAAGTGCGCACCTCGCTCGACGAAAAGACAATGAAGAGCAAGGTGAAGTCGGTCGCCCGCAAGGCGATCAAGGCCATCGGTTACGAACAGGATGGTTTCCACTGGAAAACGGCAAAGATCGACGTTCTCTTGCATCCGCAATCCGTCGATATCGCGCAAGGCGTCGATTCAGCCGGCAACAAGGACGAAGGCGCAGGCGACCAGGGCATCATGTTCGGCTATGCTTGCCGCGAGACGCCCGACCTGATGCCCGCCCCAATTTTCTATGCCCACAAGATTCTTGAGGTGCTGACGAAGTACCGCAAGTCAGGCGAACGCGGCTGTGGTGTGCTTGGGCCCGATGCGAAGAGCCAGGTCACTGTCAAGTATGTCGATGGCAAGCCGGTCGGCGTGACGCAGATCGTTCTCTCCACGCAGCACCTCGATGCCAAGCTGTCGTCGAAGGACGTTCAGAAGATCGTCGAGCCTGTCATTCGTGAGACGCTTCCAGAAGGCTGGGTCAGCAAGGATACGGTCTGGCATGTCAACCCAACCGGCAAGTTCGTCATCGGCGGCCCTGATGGCGATTGCGGCCTGACCGGACGCAAGATCATCGTCGACACCTACGGCGGTGCGGCCCCTCATGGCGGCGGTGCCTTTTCCGGCAAGGATCCGACCAAAGTCGACCGTTCGGCCGCCTATGCCGCTCGCTATCTCGCCAAGAATGTGGTGGCCGCCAAACTTGCCGAGCGCTGCACGATCCAGCTGTCCTATGCCATCGGCGTGGCCCAGCCGCTTTCGATCTATGTCGACCTGCACGGCACAGGCAAGGTGGAGGCCGCAAAGCTTGAAAAGGCTCTCGCACAGGTCATGGACCTGTCGCCCCGCGGTATCCGCACGCATCTCGATCTGAACAAGGCAGTCTATGCTCGCACGTCCGCTTATGGTCACTTCGGGCGCAAACCCTCGCGTGATGGCGGCTTCTCCTGGGAGCGCACTGATCTTGTCGATGCGATCAAGAAAGCCGTCGCCTGAGTTCTTCCGCGATCGCCGAATGACAGGGGCTGGCTTTCGGGCTGGCCCTTTTTCGTACTGACAACGGAATGGCAGTGAGCACGTCGCAAGAACCGGAACGGGCACGCTTCTTCGGCCGTTCCAAGGGCAAGACCCTGCGCAAAATGCAATCCGCGATTTGGGCGGACGGCCTGGCGCGTTTCGGATTTACCCTCAGTGAGGGGCCGCTGGATCCAGCAAGCCTCTTTCCGGGTGGAGCGAGACCGATTCGTCTGGAAATCGGCTTTGGGGGTGGTGAGCACCTTGTCCACCGCGCGCTTGAGCGGCCCGAAACGGGGTTCATCGGCGTCGAACCCTTCGTCAACGGCATGGCCAAGCTGCTGATGGAGGTGGATCGCCTCAAGATCGGCAATATCAGGGTCTGCAGCGAGGATGCGACGAAACTTCTGCGGCGGCTTCCAGAGAATTCCATCGAAGCAATTGATCTGCTCTATGCCGATCCCTGGCCCAAGCGCCGCCAGCGCAAGCGGCGGTTTGTGGCGCAAGAATCCCTTGAGCTTGTCACGCGGGCGCTGGTTCCTGGCGGCGAGTTCCGCTTCGCCAGCGACATCGATGACTATGTCGGCTGGACACTGATCCGGGCGTTTGCAGTCCCTGGCCTGACATGGAAGGCCGCGGCCGCTCCGGATTGGACCACGGCTTACGCTGGCTGGCCCGGCACACGGTACGAGGCGAAAGCCATCCGAGAAGGCAGGATACCCAGCTATCTGAGTTTCCGGAAAGGGCCCTGCTGAGCCAGCAATTACGCGGTTCAGGTTCTCGCCGCTGCGGCGCTTTCCCGGGCGTGGAGGAAGCGCAGGACACGCTGGGCCGTCGCGGGCGTCAGTTTGCCATAGCTTTCTGACAACTGTTCAAGCTGCCGGGCGGAGGGCTTGTATTCCTGCCGCAGGGCAAAGATCGCCCGAACAGTTGTCCAGGACAGGTTGATCGATCGTCCCATGATCAGCAAAGCATCGTTGTCCGCCGACAACACGGCTGGCTCCACCATCGCAAGAGGCAGCTTGCTGAGATAGGACAGTGCAATCACCGTGTGATCGAGTTGCCCCTGCCTGGCGTAATCGACAAGCGCAGGCTCATGCAGACCATCGTTCTGCACAAGGCTTGAAACCTGTTGTACCGCTTGCCTGTATGCCTCCGACCGCGCCTTGGTTTCCGCCACGATGTCGCGCGCGGTCGCATTGACCGCGTCGGAGACTGCCCTGCGTCCCGCGCCGCCGTGATCATTCTGAAGGCGTTCGCGGGCCGCTTTCTTCGCCAGCTCGAAGAGCACGGCCATATGCCGTTGTGGAATATCGTTGCGGCGGCCAAGTGCCGCTTGCAGGAGGTCATCCGCCCGAGATTTGGCGATTAGCGCGTCGTAACCCTTGGCTGAAAACCGGGCTGTCGGGTTGCTTGCGACCGCATTGATCACGACCCGGTCGCCCTCGCTGACAAGGACGTCCGTCACCGGCTCGGAAAGATCCCTGCGCTCCGAGATAGCCAGCATGTGGTCACGGCCGCCAAAGCGGGCCGCATCCATCAGATCCTTGTCGCTCAACCTTGGTGAGCGGGCGAGCACAGGCCTGGCGACCGCAATCTCATCCCGCGAGAGCGTCCGCACAAGGTTTGGCGGTGCGTTGGCGATGTCGGCAAGTTTGCCGGACAATCTGGCCCGCGCCCTGATTTCGATGGCTTCGGCGAGCAGGCCGATCACCTGATCAAACAACGCGACATGCGCTTCGGAAAATTGCGGTGCGCCGGCAACGAAGAGGTCCGTAATCTTGTCGATTGTCGTTTCGCGGGCAGCCTCGTCCTTGGCGGCAAAGGCCCGTTTCAAGTCGTCGAGCGCATGAGAGGTCTGGGCTTGGGCATTCTGCGACATGAAACAACTCCAGCTCTTTCACGAACTGCCCGGACCCCACTTGCCCGGCCATCCCGAAACCCTGAAACAGAAGGCAACCCGGTCTGCCCCATGTCGCCACAGGCCGGATGGTCTTCTTTCGGTACTGGGTCACAATAGCCTGTAACTCTCACCAGCAGGTTACCTTGGGTGACACAGTTTGAAGGATCGCCAAATCGCTTGAAATAATCCTCGCGTTGAGCCATACCAGACAGACAAACCTTATTGCGCGATTGATCGCTTGATGAGAGTGGGCCCTCCCGGACCCGCTCTTTTTTATTGCCCTTCAGTCGCGATTGACCCGGAGTGACCATGGACGAGCCAAGGCTCATCCTCGAAACGGGAATGGCCGCGCGCATCGCATCCATTGTCGCGCCTGCCATCGGCGACGTTGGCTGTCGCCTCGTGCGTGTGAAAATTTCCGGCCAGAACGGCTGCACCGTGCAAATCATGGCGGAACGTGATGATGGGACGATGGGCGTCGATGACTGTGAAGCTGTCAGCAAGGCGATCTCGCCCATCCTCGATGTCGATGATCCGATGGATCGGCCCTACCATCTCGAGATTTCATCGCCAGGGATCGACCGGCCTCTGGTCCGCGCCGTGGACTTCGCCCGCTGGCTTGGACACGAGACTCGGATCGAAATGGCGGTGCCAGCCCACGGCCGCAAGCGATACAGGGGCGAATTGGTCGGGTCGGACACGACAACCGCCACGATCCGCAGGGCCGACGCCAAAGAGGGTGAACTTGTGGATTGCCCCTTGCCGATCGCAGACATGGCAGAAGCAAGGCTAGTCCTGACGGATGCGCTGGTTGATGCGGCGCTGGGTCGTCAACCCAAATCCGCCGCTGGGCCCAAACCCGGCTTGAAGAAGTCCGTCAGCCGGGGGAGCGCCCCGAAGATGGCCGCGAAAGACAAGAAACCTGCCCGCAAGCCAGACCGGCGGCGGCAGGACAACAACTGAACGACCTGAGGAGACGAGACCATGGCAATCAGCGCCAACAGACTGGAACTGCTCCAGATCGCCGATGCGGTAGCGCGCGAGAAGCAGATCGAACGTGCGGTCGTGATCGAAGCGATGGAGGATGCCATCGCCAAGGCTGCCCGCTCGCGCTATGGCGCAGAAACTGACGTACACGCCCAGATAGACAACAAGACTGGGGAGTTGCGTCTGTCACGGCACCTGCACGTGGTCGAGCAGATCGAGAACGACTCCCGCGAGATCACGCTGGTCGACGCCCGGCGTCGCAATCCGGCCGCACAGGTCGGCGATGCCATCGCGGAAACCCTGCCTCCCTTCGATTTTGGCCGCATCGCAGCACAGTCTGCCAAGCAGGTGATCGTGCAGAAGGTCCGCGATGCAGAACGCGAGCGCCAGTATGACGAGTACAAGGATCGCATCGGCGAAATCGTCAACGGCACGGTCAAGCGTGTGGAATATGGCAACGTGATCGTCGATCTCGGCAAATCGGAAGCCGTGGTGCGACGCGATGAGCTTATACCGCGCGAAATGTTCCGCCCGGGGGACCGTATTCGCTGCTTCCTCTATGACGTCCGTCGTGAGCAGCGCGGACCACAGGTGTTCCTGTCGCGCACACATCCGCAATTCATGGCAAAGCTGTTCGGCCAGGAAGTGCCGGAAATCTATGATGGCATCATCACCGTGAAGGCGGTGGCCCGCGATCCGGGATCACGCGCCAAGATCGCCGTGATCAGCCGTGATTCGTCGATTGACCCCGTTGGTGCCTGCGTCGGTATGCGCGGATCACGCGTGCAGGCCGTCGTTGGAGAGTTGCAAGGCGAGAAGATCGACATCATTCCATGGTCCGAGGATGTGGCGACGTTCATCGTCAATGCGTTGCAACCGGCTGAAGTCGCAAAAGTGGTGCTGGACGAGGATTCCGAGCGAATCGAAGTCGTTGTGCCGGACGAGCAACTGTCCCTCGCTATCGGTCGACGCGGCCAGAATGTGCGTCTTGCCTCACAGCTCACAGGCTGGGATATCGATATTCTGACCGAAGCCGAGGAGAGCGAGCGCCGCCAGAAGGAGTTCCAGAGCCGGACCCAGATCTTCATGGAAGCCCTGAATGTGGACGAAGTCGTTGGGCAGTTGCTGGCATCGGAAGGTTTCCGCTCGGTCGAAGAGCTGGCGTATGTCAATGATTCAGATCTGACGTCCATCGATGGCTTCGACGACGACACGGCAATCGAGATCAAGCGCCGCGCGCAGGAGCATCTCGATGCCATCGAGGCCGATTTCGACGCGAAGCGCAAGGCGCTTGGGGTTCTCGACGAGTTGCGGGGTGTCGAAGGGGTGACGACAGCCATCATGGTGAAGCTTGGCGAGAACGATGTGAAAAACATCGAGGATCTGGCAGGTTGCGCCACCGATGACCTCGCGGGATGGACCGAGCGCAAGGATGGTCAGAACGTGCGTCAGGCCGGCTTCCTGGATGGGTTTGATCTCGGCCGGGACGATTGTGAGGCAATGATCATGTCGGCCCGCGTGATGGCTGGCTGGATCGAGGCGCCAACGGAAGTTCCTGCTGAATCACTTGCGGATGTGACTTCCGACTAACGCGATGTAGTTCAGGAGCAAAACAGGCGTGCGTGGCGATGACGAAGAAAAGGGGCCAAACCGGACCTGCGTCGCTACGCGGTCCGTGTTGCCCATTGAAGCGCTCATCCGGTTTGCGCTGGATGCTGAAGGGCGATTGACGCCCGATATCCGGGGCAAGCTTCCCGGCCGTGGCGTGTGGGTGACGGGCAGCCATGCGGCGTTGGCCGAAGCCATCCGCAAGAAGAGCTTCACAAGAAGCCTCAAGCAACCCGTCATGGTCGCGGCAGACTTGCCGGACCAGGTGGATCACCTGCTCACTGCAGACGCGCGCCAATCGCTCGCCATGGCGAACAAGGCTGGGGTTGTCATCACGGGATTCACCAAGGTTGAAGCGGCGATCAACAAGGGGGGCGTGCAAGCCCTCGTCAGTGCCAACGACGGCGGCGAGGATGGACGTCGCAAGATTGTGCAGGCTGTCAAGCGCAACCACGCGGGCGAAGCGGCGATCCCGGTTTTTTCTCTTTTCGCTAGCCACGAATTGGATTTGGCTTTGGGCCGGGAAAATGCCATACACGCCGCGTTGCTGGCGGGTTCTGCCTGTGATGCCTTCGTGAAGAGGTGCCGACGGCTGGAAATGTTCCGGCATGGCCCCCTGAATGAATATGGGCCGGATGCGGAGGACATGTCCGCATCGATCGGCCCTTTCGTGTTGGAAGACCGCAAGGCCTGATGGTTGTGCGGCAATGATGTGACTGACGAAATTAGGACGGCGAACTGAATGAGCGATCCCAACACCCCCGGCGACAAGACACTGAGCGTGGCAGGCAAAAGCACGCTGTCCTTGAAGCCGCGGCCGACAGACGGCGGGGCTGGCACTGTACGCCAGAGCTTTTCGCATGGCCGTTCCAAGACGGTCGCGGTAGAAGTCGTCAAGCGTCGGGCTCCAGGGCCGATGGGCGGACCGCCGCGCGATCAGCCTTTGACTGGTGGGCAGGATGCCAAACCTGCTGCTCCCGTTTCCCTAAAGCCTGCGCTGCAGCAGCGTCCCATATCCGGCGGCATGGTGCTGCGCACCCTTTCGGAAAGCGAGCAAAGCGCGCGCCAGGCCGTGCTGATGGATGCGGCCCGCGTCGAGGAAGAGGCCCGCAAGCACGCCGAGCAGGACGCGCGCCAACGCGATGCCAGGCAGGATGCCGAACAACGGGAGCGCGATGCGGCCGAGGCCCGCAAGCGCGACGAGGATGATCGCCGCTACCGCGAGGACGAACTCAAGCGCCGTGGTCAGCAGGAAGCCGTGCGTCGACTTGGCGAAGAGCCGCGCACTGCACGTCCCGCTGATGGCCCGCGTTTCGATGCACCCCGCGCCTATGGAGATCGCCCGCCACGCCTCGATACGCCGCGCCCAATGACGGGTGACCGTCCGCAGCGCAGCAGCACCGAAGGTTATGGCGACAGGCCGCGCCCTGACGCTGATCGTGGCCCGCGCACAGGTGCTTTTGCAGACCGCGCCCCACGTCCACCGGGCGGATTTGGCGACAGGACGCCCAGGCCAGCCGGGGGGTTTGGAGACCGCAGTCCCCGACCCGAGGGTGACCGTGGTCCGCGCCCTACCGGTTTTCCTGATCGCACCCCGCGTCCAGCAGGTCCAGGTGGCGACCGGGGACCGCGCCCAGGCGGTGGCTTCGCCGACCGGGGTCCGCGTCCTGCCGGAGGCAGTGCCGGCCCGGCCCGTTTCGGTTTCAACCGCGCACCCACCGCGCCAGCCGAGCCATTGATCCAGGAAAATCGTCGCACTGCGCCTCCCGGCAGTGGTGCCAGCCGGTCCTCCCGTGATGCCATCATGGACCTCGAAGGTCTGGCCGCGAAGCGGGGACGCGGCGGTGTCGTTGTCAAGGCAGAGCGCCCGACCAAGGGTGCCGAAAGCCGTGACCGCGGACGTCTGACCGTTACCAACGCTTTTGCCACGGAAGAGGAGCGCACACGCTCCGTCGCCGCTTATCGCCGCCGTGTGCAGCGCATGAAAGGCGGGCAGGACGAGCAGAAGGAAAAGGTGTTCCGCGAGGTCATCCTGCCTGAAACCATCACCATTCAGGATCTGGCGAACCGCATGTCGGAACGCGGCGTGGACATCATCCGGATGCTGATGAAGCAGGGGCAGATGCACAAGATCACCGATGTGATCGACGCAGACACCGCAGAACTGATTGCGCAGGAGATGGGTCACACCGTCAAGCGCGTGTCGGAAGGCGATGTCGAGGGCGGTCTCTTCGGCGCGCCGGACAGCGAAGACACCCTGCGCCATCGCCCACCGGTCATCACCATCATGGGCCACGTCGATCACGGCAAGACGTCGCTGCTCGATTCGATCCGCAAGACCAATGTCGTTTCGGGTGAAGCCGGTGGCATTACCCAGCACATCGGGGCCTATCAGATCACGTCGCCTCTGGGCGGCTTGCTCACCTTCATCGATACACCCGGCCACGCGGCATTCACAGCCATGCGCGCGCGTGGCGCCAAGGTGACGGATATCGTTGTGCTCGTTGTCGCGGCGAATGATTCCGTCATGCCGCAGACGAACGAGGCCATCAATCATGCCAAGGCAGCCAATGTGCCGATGATCGTGGCGATCAACAAGATCGATCTGCCCGATGCCAAGCCAGAACGCGTCAAGACTGATCTCCTGCAGCATGATGTGCAGGTCGAAAGCATGGGCGGCGACACCATCGAGGTGGAGATTTCCGCCAAGACAGGCCAGAATCTCGACAAGCTGCTGGAGATGATCCAGTTGCAGGCTGATTTGCTTGACCTCAAGGCCAATCCTGACCGGCTCGCAGAAGGCAGCGTGATCGAAGCCAAGCTGGACCGCGGTCGTGGCCCTGTGGCGACGGTTCTGGTGCAGCGCGGCACCCTGATCCATGGCGATATCGTGGTGGCTGGTTCCGAATGGGGCCGCATCCGGGCGCTGATCAACGACAAGGGCGCGAATGTCGAATTCGCAGGTCCGTCTGCACCCGTCGAGATCCTGGGTTTCCAGGCGGCACCCGAAGCGGGCGATCGCGTCGCGGTGGTGGAAACCGAGGCTCGTGCCCGCGAGATCACGGCGTATCGCACGCGGCAAAAGCGCGACAAGATCGTTGCACGCGGCGCAAGCTCAACCCGGTCGCTCGCCGACATGATGAGCCAGATCAAGGTGGCGGGCAAAAAGGAATTCTCGCTGCTTATCAAGGGCGACGTTCAGGGATCGGTGGAAGCCATCGCAGGCGCGTTGGAAAAGCTTGGTACGGAGGAAGTGGCGGCGCGTATCATCCATTCCGGTGTTGGCGGTATCAGCGAATCCGATGTCACGCTGGCAAACACCACAGGTGCGGTGATCCTGGGCTTCAATGTCCGTGCGCACAAGGAAGGGCGCGAGGCGGCCGAACGGTCTGGCGTCGAGATCCGCTACTACAACATCATCTATGATCTGGTGGATGACATCAAATCCGCCATGTCCGGGCTTCTTCCGCCGACGATGCGCGAAACAATGCTGGGCAATGCCAAGATCCAGGAGGTGTTCAACATCACCAAGGTCGGCAAGGTGGCGGGCTGCATCATCACGGACGGCAAGGTGGAACGTGGCGCGGGCGTGCGCCTCATCCGCGACAACGTCGTCATCCACGAAGGTACGCTCAAGACGCTCAAGCGCTTCAAGGACGAGGTCAAGGAAGTCCAGACCGGTCAGGAATGCGGCATGGCTTTCGAGAAATACGAAGACATGCGGGCGGGCGACGTCATCGAATGCTACCGCGTCGAAGAGATCAAGCGGTCTCTGTAAACGCAGGGTTTGCTTCACTGTTTTGAAAACAAAGAGAGCAGCCTTTCCTGGCTGCTCCATCACCCTTCATCCGGTTCGATCCCGCGATAATGGTCCATGGCAAAATCGATGACGTCCTCCACTCCCTCCCAGCGCCAGCTTCGCGTCGGCGAACTCATCCGCCATGCTCTGGCGGATATCCTGTCGCGGCGGCAAGTGAATGATCCTGACCTCGAAGGCAAGATCATCACCGTGCCTGAGGTGCGGTTATCGCCTGATCTCAAGATTGCCACGGTCTACGTGATGCCGTTGGGCGGTGCAGGCGGACCTGTCATCGTCAAGGCGCTGGCCCGCAACGTGCGCTACATCAAGGGGATGCTGGGCAAGCAGATGCGCGACATGCGCTTCATGCCGGATCTGCGTTTTCGCTTTGACGAGCAGTTCGACGAAGCCGCTCGCATTGACCGGCTGCTGCATGACCCGCGCGTGACGCGCGACACGGCAAAAGACTCCACAGAAGAACACTGACATGAGCAAGCCCCGCCGCGAACGGCTGAAGGTTGACGGCTGGATCGTGCTCGACAAACCGGTCGGCGTCACCTCCACCCATGCCTTGTCCATCGTGAAGCGGCTCTACAAGGCGGACAAGGCGGGACACGCCGGTACGCTTGATCCGCTGGCGTCCGGCATCCTGCCGCTGGCCTTTGGCGAGGCCACGAAGACCGTGCCTTATGTCATGGACGGGGAGAAGGCCTATCGTTTCACCGTGACCTGGGGCGTAGAGACAAACACCGACGACAGTGATGGCGAGATGGTGAATTCTTCCTCGGAGCGCCCGGAGCGCAGCCAGATCGAGGCCATCCTGCCGCGTTTCATGGGCGTGATCCTGCAGACGCCACCGCAGTTCTCGGCCCTGAAAATCCAGGGCGAGCGGGCCTATGATCTGGCCCGTGATGGCGAAACCGTGCCACTGCAACCACGCGAGGTCGAGATCACCACGCTGCGGTTGGTCGGACAGACCGACGACACGGCAACATTCGAGGCCGAGTGCGGCAAGGGCACCTATGTCCGCGCGCTGGCCCGGGATTTCGGCCGCTTGCTGGGCTGTTTCGGCCACATCACGGCGCTGAGGCGCACGCGGGTTGGCCCCTTCACCGAGCTGGAGGCTGCCACTCTGGACGATCTGAAGGTGGCTGGCGAGACAGGCCCACAAGCCCCTGACCTGATGGCCATGATGCAGCCCGTGGAACGCGGCCTCTCATCGTTGCCTGCCATCGCCATCGGCAATCACGAGGCGCAACGCCTGAAGAACGGCCAAAGCGTCATCCTGCGCGGCCGAGATGCGCCTATTGTGCTGGGGCAAGCCTATGCGACGCTGCATGGCAAGCTGATTGCGCTGGTGGAAGGCGAGAATGGCGAACTGAGGCCGAAACGGGCGTTTCACTTGTGACCTCTGCCTCCTCCTCGCTCGGGAGAAGGTGCCCGCCCCTTGGCGGGCGGATGAGGGCAAATCACGGAGAGCAGGGATTCACCCTCACCCGTCAGGCTCCGCCTGCCACCCTCTCCCAAGGGAGAGGGGATATAGCAATTAAGCCGCGCCCCCTGCTTCCGTCGCCAGCCAAGCGCCACCACAGGCCTTGGCGAGTTCACGCACACGCAGGATGTAGCCCTGCCTGTCGGTGACCGAGATCACGCCGCGCGCATCCAGCAGATTGAAAGCGTGGCTTGCCTTGATGCACTGGTCATAGGCGGGCAGCGCCATGAGATGTTTGGGATGGTTGCTATCACCCTTGGAGTCCCAGCCGGCCGCAAGATATTTCTGGCACAGCCGCTCGGCGTCGTCGAAATGACGAAACAGCGTTTCCGCATCGGAGTGCTCGAAATTATGGCGGCTGTATTCCTTTTCGGCCTGGAGAAAGACATCACCATAGGTCACCTTTTCGGCACCCTCGCGGCCATTGAAGTTGAGATCATAGACGTTCTCCACGCCCTGCACATACATGGCGATCCGCTCCAGGCCGTAGGTGAGTTCGCCCGAGACAGGCGCGCATTCAAAGCCCGCGACCTGCTGGAAATAGGTGAACTGACTGACCTCCATGCCGTCGCACCAGCATTCCCAGCCCAGCCCCCAGGCACCCAGCGTCGGGCTTTCCCAATCGTCCTCGACAAAGCGGAAATCATGCAGCTTGGCGTCAAGGCCGATAGCGAAGAGCGACTGCAGATAGAGTTCCTGGAGATCGGGCGGCGAGGGCTTCAGGATGACCTGGTACTGATAATAGTGTTGCAACCGATTGGGGTTTTCGCCGTAGCGTCCGTCCTTGGGGCGGCGGGAAGGCTGCACATAGGCGGCTTTCCATGGCTTGGGACCGAGCGCCCGCAGCGTCGTCGCGGGGTGAAAAGTGCCCGCGCCCACCTCCATGTCATAGGGCTGGAGGATGACGCAGCCTTTGTCTGCCCAAAAATTCTGAAGGGTGAGGATCAAGCCCTGAAAGGAGCGCTCGGGGCGCATGTGCAAGGGAACCTGGGCAGCGGGCGTCATGATCAAACCTCTGAGAAACCGCAGGTTTAGCGGGGGCTTAGGAGGGACGCAAGGCACAGGCTGGCAGCCCGCAGTCGTTCTGTGGTAACGCCGCTTCATGATCCCATGGCTTAATCTCGACACAGGTCAAATTCCCGGTGGCGGAGAACTGCGGCTCAAGCGGCGTGGCGCGGAATTCTCCATCCGTCTTGATAACAACGAACTGATGAATTCTCGTCTCAGTGGCTCGGAAGAAGCGCTGGCGACTCTGACGGCAGAGCGGCTGAAAGGGCGCAAGGCACAAGTCATTCTCGTCGGAGGGCTGGGCATGGGCTTCACCCTCAAGGCCGCACTTGGTGCTTTTGATGCGCAGGCCAAAATCACCGTCGCCGAACTGGTGCCCGCCGTCATCACCTGGGCACATGGACCGATGGCGGAGCTTTTCGGCGACAGCCTGACCGATCCTCGTGTCGCTGTTGTCGAAGCCGATGTCCGTGAACTGATCGCATCCGGCAAGGCGCGATATGATGCCATCCTGCTGGATGTCGACAACGGCCCTGAGGCGATGACACGGAAATCCAATGACCGGCTCTACGACATGCAGGGACTTGCGCAGTCCCTTGCCGCACTCAGACCAGGTGGCATATTGGCAGTGTGGTCGATGGGGCCTGATGCCAACTTCACCCAGCGGTTGCGAAAATCCGGCTTCCAGGTGGAGGAGGTTGGCGTGCGGGCGCATCGTGGCAAGAGCGGCACGCGCCATGTGATCTGGCTGGCGACGCGAAAGTAGCTCAGGCCAGATCGATCCCCAGCATCAGGCTGGAAAGGCTCTTGCCATGCGGATCACTGGCGAGCGAAATCGAGACGCCGCCACCCAGCGCGCCCTCGAGAAGAAAAACGAAGGCTCGTAAGCCTGGCACTTCATGGCGCGTGGCTTTACCCTGTGCGATCCCTGCAAACGCTTCTGCCACCACATCCACGGTCAACTTCTCACGAATCAGCTCATAGGCGACCGCATCCCGCGCGATCACTGCGATTTGTGCCGTGTTGCCCTTGTCGCCTGCCCGCGCCGTGGCAATCTCGTATAGCCTCATGACGTCAGCACCTCGACCTGAGGCGTCACCCATGTGCGAGGGATAAGCACAGAACGCACACCCACGAGATCCCTGATCTGCATGAAATCACCGCCACCGCCGTAGGGGCCGTTGGTGAGGAGAGACTGCGTTTCCTGCCCGACATACTCTGCGTGCCTGCGGTTCATGCTGCGGGCCGCCACACGCAGACGCACTTCATAGGGATCGCCTTCCGAGGGTGAGGAAGGACCATGCAGGGAATTCAGGCCGATGAGATCAATACGCAGATCTTCGATATCGAGATGCCGCTGGGCCAGCCGCGACCGCACAATGCCTGCTGCCATCTCAGCCCGCGCCCGTGCGTTCGGGCCAACGTATCCAACATGCCCCTCGCCGATATGCCCGGCGTGATAGCACACGGTTGTTTTCAGCGTATCCGTCCGGGGTAGAGCCTTCGCGCCTGAAACTTTGACGTGATCGGTCTTCACCTGATCAAATCGCAGGCCGGTGAAATCGGCCACGCAATCCGGCGTGGTGTAATGCGCGGGATCGCCGCACTCATAGAGGATCTGTTCGGTGCATGTCGCGGGCGTCACCGCGCCGCCAGAACCCTCGGACTTGCTGACCCACGCCGACCCATCGGCGGAAACTTCGGCAAAGGGGAAGCCAAGCCGGTCCAGCCCTTCGACATCCTTCACCCCTGGATCGGCAAAATAACCGCCTGTCACCTGCCCTGCGCATTCCAGCAGGTGGCCCAGCACCGTGCCTGCCGCAATCCTTGGCCAGTCATCGGGCTTCCAGCCAAACGCGTGCATCAGGGGGCCGAGAAACAGAGATGGGTCGGCGACACGGCCCGTGATCACCACATCAGCGCCCAGCGCAAGCGCATCGCGGATCGGCTCTGCCCCAAGATAGGCATTGGCTGAAATCATGCTGTTGCCCAGACTGCCGACGGATGCACCCGTTTCCATCATCGGCAATTCCGGATGGGCCTGAACAAGGGCGGATACATCATCGCCGGTGACAACCGCCACCTTCAGCGGCGGCAGGCCCATCTCCCTCGCCAGCGCAAGCGTGCGCCGGGCTGCTGCCAGCGGGTTGGCCGCGCCCATGTTGGTGATGATCTTCACGCCGCGCTTAAGGGCCGGGCCAAGCACCAGACGCCAGCGGTCTTCGAGAAAGGGATTATAGCCCTTGTCAGGATCGCGCAGTTTTTCCAGCTGCCCCATGGCGATGGTGCGCTCCGCCAGACATTCAAACGCGATGTAGTCGAGACTGCTGGTCTCGATCAGCTCAAGCGCAGGCTCCCAGCGGTCCGCCGCATAGCCCGCACCCGCACCGATGCGGATGGTTTTCACCTACTGCTTCTCGATACTCATTGCTTCTCGATACTCATTGTTTCTCGATTCCTGCATCTGCGACAGCCTTGGCCCATTTTGCACCTTCCGTGCGAACGCTCGCGGCGAGTTGTTCCGGGCTTGAGGATGATACGGCAATGCCGAGGCCCTTGCCGAGCTTGTCCTGCACCTCGGGGCTGGCGGAGGCCTTGACGATGACGTCGTTGAGCCGAGCGATCACGGCAGGGGGAGTGCCAGCCGGTACGAAGGCACCGAACCAGGCAATCAGTTCATAGCCCGCCAATCCCGCCGCCTCTTCCACTGTCGGAAGATCAGGGAGTTGCGGCACACGCTTGGCCGATGTGGCGGCAAGCGCACGAACTGTACCGGCCTGCACCTGCGGCAGCATCACCGCGAGATCGGCCACGAACACATCGATCTGTCCGCTGATCAAATCAGTTACGGCCTGAGGGGATGCACGGTAGGTCACGAGGTTCATCTTGATGCCTGCCATGCTCATCATCATCTCGGTGGAGACACGCTGCGAGGATGAGGCAGAGCCGAAATTGAGCTTGCCTGGACTGGCCTTGGCGAGCGCGATCAGCTCCTTCAGCGTCTTGGCCTCCACCTTGTTGGCAACGCACACCAGCAAGGGCACAGAGCCCATATACGCCACGGGTGCGAAATCCTTCTCATGGTCAAAAGGCACTGTCTTGAACAGCGCGGGTGCGGCGGCATTGGTTGAGTTGGTGCCAAAAAGAACCGTCAGGCCATCTGGCGCGGATTTCGCCACGGCGTCCGCCCCCAGCATACCGTTGGCACCTGCGCGGTTCTCGATGATGATCGAGGTGCCGAGCGTCTTCGACATCTGATCGGCATACACCCGCGCGATGGTGTCTGTGGCGCTGCCCGCTGCGAAAGGCACAATGCCTTTGATCGTCTTGCCATCGGGCCAAGCGGGTTGCGCGAAAACGGAAGCAGGCATCAGGGTTACGGACGCACCCGCGAGCAATGCACGACGATTCAACATGGTTCCTCCGATGGCAGAATCTCCGCCCTGCCTTGTTTGATTGGGTCAAGCTAGCTGACCTATGAGTGCGGTCAAGGCAGTTCTCGGGCTGCTGCTCCGGCCCAGGTTGTCAACACGTCCTAGCCCAGCAAGCGCCCAACCACCTTGGCGGTATAATCCACCATCGGCACAATGCGTGCGTAGTTCAGCCGGGTGGGGCCGATGACCCCCAGCACGCCAACGATCTTGCGGTTACCGTCCCTGAACGGTGCAGCGATCATCGATGATCCAGAAAGTGAGAACAGCTTGTTCTCCGAGCCGATGAAAATGCGCACGCCCTCCCCAGTTTCGGCGCGGCCCAGCAGGTCGATCACGTCTTTCTTGGTTTCGAGATCAGCGAAAAGCAGTCGGATGCGCTCCAGATCATCCGTAGCCCTCAGATCATCCAGAAGGTTCGCCTGCCCGCGCACGATCAGTTGCTGGTTGTCGCCCTCAAGGCCTGCCCATGACGCCAGGCCCGCCTGTACGAGGCGCTGGGTGAGTTCATCCAGTTCCAGCCGCGCCAGTTTCTCTGCGGCCTCGATCTCGGTGCGGACCTCCCCAAGTGTCCGGCCGCGGATTCGGGCATTGAGATAATTGGATGCCTCCGAGAGTGCGCTGGCCGGCAATCCCGGCGGCAGGGGCAGGACGCGGTTTTCCACCGCGCCATCCTCGCTGACCAGGACTACCAAGGCGCGAGTCGGCTCAAGGCGCACGAACTCGATATGCTTGAGCTGGCGCGCTCCTTTGCTGGTGGTGATCACAGCTGCACCGCGTGACAGGCCGGAGAGCATCTGAGAGGCCTGCGCCAGTACGTCATCCACGCTTTGTGCGCCACTTGCAGCATTGCTGACCTGCCCCTCGATGGCTGCCTGCTCCTGCGGCGTGAGATCACCCACCTGGAGCATCGCATCCACGAAGAAGCGCAAACCCACTTCGGTCGGAAGGCGGCCTGCGCTGGTATGTGGCGCATAGATCAGGCCAAGCCCCTCCAGATCGGCCATGACATTGCGCACCGACGCCGGAGAGAGCGCCATAGGGATGATTTTCGACAGATTGCGGGAGCCCAAAGGCTCACCGCTCGAGAGGTAGCCGTCCACGATCCGTCGGAAAATCTCCCGCGAGCGATCATCGAGCTGCGACAGCAGGCCCGAATCGAAATTCTTGAGGTCGGGTGATTTCGACATTGGTGACAATGTGGCTGCTCGGAGCGTGAACGGCAATAAGCGTCAGAGCCACTTCGTCTCTTTCCTTTTCCCGCAAGGGGAGTGGGAAAAGATAGCGCTACACCGACGTTGCGCCTTAACCCAACACCCCCTAGAACGCGGCTTCCCATCTCCGGAGCACCCATGCGACCATCGAAACGCGCGCCCGACGAAATGCGCAAAGTCAGCCTTGAGCGCAACGTCGCGCGCTATGCTGAAGGTTCCTGCCTCGTGAAGTTTGGTGAGACCCATGTGCTGTGTACGGCCTCCGTTGAGGAGAAGCCGCCCGCCTGGCTGCGCGGCAAGGGTACGGGCTGGGTGACGGCGGAGTATTCCATGCTGCCGAGAGCCACGCACGAACGCACGCGCCGTGAATCGACCTCAGGCAAGCAATCGGGCCGCACGCAGGAAATCCAGCGCCTCATCGGCCGCTCGCTGCGGGCGGTGGTGGATCTTCAGGCGCTCGGCGAACGTCAGATCACGGTTGATTGTGATGTGCTGCAGGCCGATGGCGGCACCCGCACGGCCTCGATCACAGGCGCATGGGTGGCACTGCACGATGCCCTGCAATGGATGAATGCCCGCAAGATGTTCGCGGCCAACCCCTTGAAGGATCATGTCGCGGCCGTTTCCTGCGGCATCTATCAGGGCGTGCCGGTGATGGACCTTGACTATGCCGAGGATTCGAACTGCGGCACTGACGCCAATTTCGTCATCACCGGCAAGGGCGGTATCGTCGAAGTGCAAGGCACGGCCGAGGGAGAGCCGTTCAGCGAGGCGCAACTTATCGAGCTGCTCGGCCTTGCCAAACTGTCAACGACCCGTCTTGTCGAGTTGCAGAAGCTGGCGGTGGTGTAGCGTGCGACGCCAGCTGACGGGTAAAGTCGTGCTCGCCACCCACAATGCGGGCAAACTGAAGGAGATGCGCGAGTTGATGGCCCCCTTTGGCATCACGCTGGTGTCAGCGGGAGAGCTTGAGCTGCCTGAGCCCGTTGAAAATGGAACGATGTATGCCGAGAACGCCACCATCAAGGCGCGAGCAGCGACAGTCGCCACCGGTCTTCCCGCTTTGTCCGATGACTCCGGCCTCTCGGTCGACCTGCTGGATGGCGCTCCAGGGCTGTTCACTGCCGATTGGGCAGGTCATCCCCGCAGCTGGGACCGCGCCATGCAGCGGCTGCATGATGAGTTGACCAAGCGTGGCCACGCGGTCGAGGGTGCGACGGGCAAGTTTGTCTCTGCCCTCGTCATCACCTGGCCGGATGGGCATGAAGAGCTGTTTGAAGGCCGCTGCCATGGCACACTTGTCTGGCCGCCGCGCGGCAAAGCGGGCTTTGGCTATGATCCGATGTTCGTCCCGGAGGGTCATGACCGCACTTTCGCTGAACTTTCGCCAGAAGAAAAACATGGCGTGCCGCCGCTTGGCACGGGCTTGTCGCATCGGGCGCGGGCTTTCATGGCGCTGGCAGAAGCCTGCTTGACGAGCACCACATGACAGACCCTTTCGGTGTCTATGTGCATTGGCCGTTCTGTCTGGCGAAATGCCCCTATTGTGATTTCAACAGTCATGTTCGCCATCAACCGCCGGATCAAAAGCGCCATCTTGCTGCGTTCAGGCGCGAGATTGCCCACAGGGCTGCGCTGGCACCGGGCCGGATGGTCACCAGCATATTCTTCGGCGGTGGTACGCCATCGCTGATGCTACCCGAGACGGTGGCTGGCATTCTCGATGCCATTGCAGGGGCCTGGACCGTTGCGCCCGACGCGGAAATCACGCTCGAGGCCAACCCGACCAGCGTTGAAGCCGAGCGCTTTCGCGGCTATCGTGCAGCAGGGGTCAATCGCCTTTCGATCGGCGTGCAGGCCCTCGATGATGCGGATCTCAAGGCCCTGGGCCGGATGCACAGTGTGGCAGAAGCGCTCGCAGCCGTGAAGACTGCTGCCAGCATCTTCGAGCGCTATTCCTTCGACCTGATCTATGCCCGCTCGCCACAGCAGACACCCCAGATGTGGCAGGCAGAGCTTGAGACAGCCATCGCGTACGCGGCGGAGCATCTGTCGCTGTATCAGCTCACGATTGAACCCGACACCGCTTTCGCGGCCTTGCACAAGGCGGGCAAGCTGCCCATTCCCGATGAGGCTTTGGGCCGGGCGTTGTGGGATGTTACGCAGGATGTGACGGCGAAATACGGAATGCCGGCCTATGAAATCTCCAATCACGCCAGACAAGGCGCGGAGAGCCGCCACAATCTGGTATACTGGCGCTATCAGGAATACGCAGGCATAGGCCCTGGAGCGCATGGACGGTTGCTTGTTGACAACCAACGCCGGGCGCAGGCCACGCAAAAATCTCCCGAAACCTGGTTGCAGGCCGTGGAAGCGAACGGACATGGCCTCATCGAGGATGAAGCGCTCAACCCCGAAGAACAGGGCGACGAGCTGTTGCTGATGGGCCTGAGGTTGCGCGAGGGCATCGATCTTGCCCGCTATGAGCACCTGTCTGGCCGCAGCATCAATGCCCGACAGATCGCATTCCTCACAGGCGACGGGCTTGTCGAGTCTGTTGGCAACAGCCGTTTGCGGGTGACCCAGGCCGGGTTTCCTGTGCTTGATGCCATCGTTGCCGATCTTGCAGCGTGATGGGAGAAGCGACAATGGGCCAGCATACCGCGACAATCACTGGGCTGACCGGCTTCATTGCAGCCCATACGGCAGCACTTTTGCTGGAGCGTGGATATGATGTGCGCGGCACGGTGCGCTCCATCAGCAAGGCAACGGACAATCTGAAGATCATGGGCCTGCCAGGTGCATCCGACAGGCTTCAATTGATCCTGGCTGACCTGCTGGTGGATGGTGCGTTTGACGCGGCTGTCATGGGTGCGGACTGCGTGTTCCACATGGCCAGCCCCTACAGTCTGGAGTTCAAGGATGCCCAGCGGGATCTTGTCGATCCGGCGGTATTGGGAACCCTCAACGTGCTGCGGGCTTGTGCTGGCGCTCCGTCGGTCAAACGCGTCGTCCTGACCTCGTCCATGGCCGCCGTGACGGACGAACCTGATGGCAGGGTGCTGACCGAGGCGGACTGGAACACCAGGAGTTCGCTGACCCGCAATCCCTACTATTTCTCGAAGAGCGCAGCCGAGCGGGCAGCATGGGATTTCATGGAGCGCGAGAAGCCAGGCTTCGACCTCGTGGTGATCAATCCCTTCCTGGTGATCGGGCCAAGCCTGACACCGGGACTGAACACGTCCAACCAGATCATTGTGGAAGCCCTGACCGGCGTTTTCCCCGCCATCATGCAGTTGAACTGGGGCATGGTGGATGTCCGCGACGTGGCGCTGGCGCATGTGCTTGCGGCTGAAACGCCAGCGGCCAAGGGGCGCTATCTCTGCGCTGCCGAGAACATCACGATGCGTCAGTTGATCAACATTCTGAAGCCGCTGGCCAAACCGGGTGACAAGCTGCCAACCCGGGCCATCGATTTCTGGCTGGGTTCGTTCATCGGGCGTTTCTTTGCATTCACCCAACCGCCCGGCGCGGCGAGTTACATGAAAACGCATCTGGGTCGATCCGTTCAGTTCGATACGACCAAGATACAGCGCGAGCTTGGCCTGCAGTATCGCAACATCAGTTCGACCCTTGAGCAAACGGTCGCGGATCTGAGGGCCTGGAAGCAATTGCCCTGAGGGACAGGCCGCTTCGCAAGCCACGCGGAACAATCAAGTCTTGTATAAGACATAAGACCTAGGTTAGAAGGCCATACACTCCTCTCATGAACCCTGGCCTTTTGGCCACGTCCGCACGTCATGGCATCCGTCCTTTCCATCGGCATCGCAGTTCTCGATTACGTTTTTCAGGTCGAAACCATGCCTCAGCGTCCTGAGAAATTTCGCTCGCAGCGCATGGCGACGGTGGGCGGCGGCATAGCGGCGAACGCAGCGGTGGCTGTGGCGCGGCAGGGTGGTCGCAGTTTTCTGGTCACCCGGCTGGGGGACGATGGCCTGGGACGATCCATTCTTGACGATATCAGCAATGAAGGCGTTGATGTCAGCCTGTCGCGCCGCTTTGAGGGGAAACGATCCCCCCTCTCCTGCATCCTCGTGGACAAGGCGGGAGAGCGGATGATCATCAGCTACAGTGATCAGGATATCCCGACCACGACGGAGTGGCTGCCGACGGCATTGCCCCCTGGCATCGACGCAGTGCTGGGCGACACGCGCTGGGAAAATGGATCGCGCCACATGTTCACCATCGCACGGGCGGCTGATCTGATCGCGGTGCTGGATGCCGACCGCAAGCCGGAGGATGACAGCCTGATCGGCCTGGCGACCCATGCGGCGCTGTCAGCCCAAGCCTGCCACGAGATCACGGGGGAACGGGACGTGGCGGCTGGATTGGCCATGCTGCGTCAACGCTACAGCAACTGGCTGGCCGTCACGGACGGAGCCAATGGCGTCTACTGGACCGACGGCGAGGCCATCCGCCATACACCGGCTTTCCAGGTCGCTGTCGTCGATACGCTTGGTGCCGGAGACACCTGGCATGGGGCCTTCGCGCTTGGCCTTGCGGAAGGCATGAGCGAGGCTGCAGCCATCCGCTATGCTTGCGCTGTTGCCGCCATGAAATGCACCCGCTTCGGCGGGCGGGATGGCATACCCTCCCGCATAGAAACCGAACTCTTCCTGAAGGAACACGCCTGATGGCCAAAACATCAAAAAGCGTCAAAGTCACCGCAGGCGACAAGGCCTTCTCGTCCAGCGGCCTTTCTGCGGGCAAGCTCTGGGGTATGCGACGCATGGCGGACGCAAACGGCGTGTTCAAGATGACGGCCGTCGATCAGCGCCCGCCCATCAAGAACCCGATCAAGGAAAAACGCGGTCTGCCAGAAGCACCCTACGAAGACGTTGCAGGATTCAAGCTGATGCTGGTGGAGGAACTCCAGGGCGAGAGTTCCGCGATGCTGCTCGATCCACATTTCGCATTGCCGAAAGGTCTCAGCATCCTGTCTCCGACCAAGGGCATGATCATCACCCTCGAGGATTCGATCTTCCAGGACACAAAGGGTGGTCGGCTTTCAAGTGAAATCGACGACTGGTCGGTCGAGAAAATCAAGCGGGCGGGTGGCGATGCGGTGAAAGTTCTGGCGTGGTATCGCCCAGATGCCAGCCCATCGGTCCGCATGAAACAGAAAGACTTCGCCCAGCGCATTGGGGAAGCCTGTGCCCGCTATGATATTCCCTATCTTTTCGAGCTGCTGGTTTATCCTCTCCAGGGCGAGGCCAACCAGACCAAGGACTATATCGAGATGGCGGCCAAGCACTCTGATCATGTGCTGGAGAGCGTTCATGCTTTTTCGTCGGCTAACTTTGGCATCGATATTTTCAAACTCGAAAGCCCGTTGCCCGCGAAAGCGGTACCAGGTCTGGCAGGCGAGGGAGCGGCCAGTGTCCAGAAGCTGTTCGTCGAAATGGGCAATCTGGCGGGTCGCCCTTGGGTGATGCTGTCCGCAGGAGCCGGAATGACGGAATTTCGAAATGTGATGGAGCACGCCTATGCCGCTGGAGCCAGCGGCTATCTTGCGGGCCGCGCGATATGGCTCAAGCCGTTCCAGCATTTTCCTGACTGGGATGCGATCCGCAACGGACTGCGCACCGAGAGCGTACCATACATGCGCGATTTGAATGCCCTGACCGACGCCAAGGCAACACCGTGGCACAAGCATCCGCTCTATCTCAAGCACTCCGGCGTGCAGCATGAAGACGCGACATTCCGTAGACATTACAGCGGTTTCGGGAAGTGACTGCGATGCGATTGGGTGTTCTGGCGCTGGCGCGACCCACATTCGATGTGCCTTACGCCGAAGAAATGGCAGCGAAGGCATTTGCCCGGCTGGATGAAAGTGGCGTGATGACGGTGGGACCGCGCACACTGCTGTTCGACGCGGATGCGGCACGGCAGGCCGCAACGGCCTTGCGCAGTGAAACATTGGACGGTCTGCTCCTTCTGCAGGTCACATTCACAGACGCTTCGATGACACTTGAGCTCGCGCGTTCCATTCACGCGCCACTGGCGATCTGGGCCTTCCCGGAACCACGGAGTGGAGGGCGGCTCCGCCTCAACTCGTTCTGTGGCTTGAACCTGGCTGCCCATGCCCTGGGGCGAGCCGGGCTTGATTTTGCCTATCTCTATCAATCTGTAGATGAGAAACTGGCAACGGCAGGATTGGATCATTGGCCAAGGAAAGCTATTCAATTAGCTGGCAAATCTTATGTTTCGTCCAACAAGGATCACGAGAGGGCACTCGCCGTGCTAGATGGTCTGAAAGGCCGCAAGATCGGCCTCATCGGTGAGCATCCTTCAGGCTTCGACACCTGTCGGTTTGACGATGGTGCGCTCAGCGCCTTGACTGGAATCAGCATCGACCGCATCGCGCTTGGCGAGTTGTTCCAAAGGGCCTCTGCCACGTCGAAGCACGCCATCGCCGGGCGTCGTCAGGAGGTCGAGAACCTCAAAGGTATCGACGCTGTTGACCAGGTGCAACTCGCAAAATCGCTCTCGCTCTTCGAAGGCCTCGCCGCGCTGAAAACCGAGAAGGGCCTGTCGGCCTTCGCAGTGCGCTGCTGGCCCGAGATGTTCACGGAGTATGGCTGCGCGATCTGTGGTCCCATGGGCATGATGAACGGATCTGGCGTGCCTGCTGCGTGCGAAGCCGATGTCTACGGTGCCGTGACCGCTCTGATGCTTCAGGAGATCGCGGGCGCGTCATCGTGGCTGGTCGATATCGTGGATATGGATCGCACGGACAACACCTCGGTGTTCTGGCATTGCGGATCTGCCCCTCTCTCGATGCGCGACCCCGATTATGCAGCCGAGGCACAGATTCATTCCAATCGGAAAATGCCGCTGCTTTATCAATTTCCGCTAAAACCAGGCCGGATTACCATTGCACGGCTCAGCCAGGCCAACAATGAGCCGCATCTGCTGGTGGCGGCCGGTGAGGTAATCCGCCGTCCGATCAGCTTTACCGGAACCAGTGGCGTGGTGAAACTGGACGGTGCCACGAGCGCTGCGATGAACGGCCTGATCGGCGGGGCCTATGAACACCATGTGGCCATGGCTTACGGAGATCACACTGGCGCCATGGCGGCCTTGGGCGCCGCACTTGGCCTTCCTGTTCGCACACTGGGTTGACGAGGATAGCATGACAAAGCTGCGCTATGGCCTGATTGGCGCTGGAATGATGGGCCGTGAGCACGTGCGCAATCTTGGCCTGGTCAAGGGTGCCGTGGTCACTGCCATCTCCGATCCCGATGTTGGTTCGCGCAATGCAAGCGCCAGGGCCGTGCAGGACGTGATGGGCCAGCCACCTGCCCTCTACAAGCATCACCGCGACCTGCTGGACAAGGGTGACGTGGATGCACTGGTGATTGCCAGCCCGAATGACACGCACGCCGAGGTGTTGAAGGACATCTTTTCCGCCAAACGTCCATTTCCGGTCCTCGTCGAAAAACCAGTTTGTACGTCGGCAAAGGACTGTACTTGGCTGGCGAAGGCCGGGGCTGCTCATGCTGCCCCAATATGGGTGGCGATGGAGTATCGCTACATGCCTCCGGTACAGGAATTGCTGCAAACCATTGCCAAGGGAAAGGTGGGCGACCTCAAGATGCTGTCGATCCGCGAGCATCGTTTTCCTTTTCTCCCCAAGGTGGGAGACTGGAACCGCTTCTCCTATCGGACCGGCGGCACACTGGTCGAGAAATGCTGCCATTTCTTCGATCTGATGCGCCTCATGATGCGAGATGAGCCAATCAGGGTCTTCGCGTCAGGTGCCATGGACGTCAACCATCGGGACGAAAGCTACGGCGGGCAGTCACCGGATATTCTCGACAATGCCTACGTGATCGTGGATTTTCGCAGCGGCAAACGGGCCATGCTCGACCTCTGCATGTTTGCAGAAGGCTCCTATTGGCAGGAAATCATCAGCGCAACCGGCAGCACGGGACGCGCTGAAATCTTCATTCCGGGACCGGCGCGATTCTGGCCAGGTGGTGCAGAACGCCATTCCGAGATCGAGATCAGCCCGCGCAAGCCCAAAGGTCAGAAGAGGCGCACTGTACCGGTGGACGAGACAATCCTGAAGGCAGGGGATCACCATGGCTCGACCTACTATCAGCACCTCGGCTTCAATAAGGCCGTGCTCAAGGGCGCGCCCGTGGAAGTCACCCTGGAAGATGGGCTGAAGGCGGTCATGATCGGGCTGGCGGCGGAAAAATCCGCAAAAACCGGCAAGGCAGTCACCCTGGCCCTGTGATCGCATCATGATTGCCGCGTTTGTGGGAAAAATGCTTGCCAGTGCTCGATCTGCTTCTATCCTGCCATAGCCGCGCTTTTTGATAAAGCTCGGGCGAGAGTCAGGATTGAAGCATGTTTCCTCTGTCGGCTAATATTTCTTTCATGTTTCTTGAATATCCGTTTCTCGAGCGGATTGCAGCTGCCGCAAAGGTAGGATTTCCTGCAGTTGAGTGCCACTTTCCCTATGAGCATTCGATCCCGCAACTCCGCAGCGCCTTGAAAAAGGCTGGCATCAGGCTGACCGGCATCAATACCGTGCCAGGCGATATTGCGGCTGGCGATTGGGGGCATGCCTGTGACCCTCGCAGCAGAGGCGCTTTCAAGAGAGGTGTCCGACAAGCCCTGCGTTATGCAAAGGCGCTCGATGTCCCGACGATCCACGTGATGGCTGGCATGGTGACGGAGGCCGATCGCAAGAAGGCACGGCGGGTCTACATGGCCAATATGGCTTGGGCCGCAGAACAGGCCGCGCTTGCAGGCAAGGTCATTGTGAGTGAACCTCTCAACACGAGAGACAAGCCGGGATATTTCATCAATCGCTCGGATGACGTGGCGGCGATGATCCGCGAGATCGGACATCCTCATCTCAAGCTGATGTTCGATGCCTATCACGTCCAGATCATGGAGGGCGACGTGACGAAGCGGCTGGAGAAGCATTTCGACGTCATCGGCCATGTTCAGATCGCCGCCGTGCCATCACGTCACGAACCGGACGAAGGGGAACTGTCCCTCCCCCATCTGCTGTCCACCCTCACCCGGCTGGGTTACAAGGGCTATATCGGCTGCGAGTACAAGCCGAGGGGCCGCACGGAGGACGGGCTTGGCTGGATGAAGGCGCTGACCTGAGAATTATTCGCAGTCTCAGACCGCGGCCAGTGATGCCGCTTTTG
The DNA here is from genome assembly GCA_031378805.1 of Hyphomicrobiales bacterium. Classification (GTDB taxonomy): domain Bacteria; phylum Pseudomonadota; class Alphaproteobacteria; order Rhizobiales; family Beijerinckiaceae; genus JADCCX01. Next base: position 4,059 of record JANNEO010000067.1, on the reverse strand, counting down.
CCGCTTCGATATCCCGCATGATCGACGCCAGGGTTTGCGCGTCACTCTCGCTGCGTTCACCCAGTCCAGCGATCATGCCGTGCCGGTCCGCCTCGCTGCGGTGCTGGTTGAGTTTCCAGACGCCATCGAGTGAGGCAATCGGAATACGTATCCCGACAATGCCGCGGGCCAGTGCTTCGATGAAGCCGTCAGGAGCATCATCCACCGACCAGGGCATCGTCTGCCCATTCTCCTGCTCATCGGAAAGCTCCCGCACATGCTGGAGCAGGGTCGGCATGTCCATCAGGGCGGCATTGCCACGAGCATGTATGGACACATAGCTCCAGGTTGGCACTACCTTGCCATGCTCCTTCTTGGCGGGATACCAACCGGGCCGCACATAGGCCTGCGGTCCCTGGAAAATTACCAATGCCTGACGGGGTTTCGCCATCAGCTTCCAGATTGGATTGGCGCGGGCCACGTGGCATTCCAGGACGGCATCGGTATCGGTTTTCAGGACAAACGGGACATGGGCGGCCTGCGGCCCACCAGCATCATCCGAGACGACAAGTGTCCCCAGGCGGATGTCGCGCATCGCCTTGTGGAGCACCTCTGTGCGCTCCTCCTGTGCTTCGGTCCGAGCATACATCAGGCCAGGCCCGCCGTGCCGTGGGCATAGTCCCAATACAACTTGCGGGCCTTGCCTCCCAGCGGACCGGGCTGCAACATCCGGTCGTCGATTTTCAACACCGGCATCACCTTTGAATAATTTCCTGATGTGAATATCTCGTCGGCGTGCTCGAAATCGGCATAGGTCAGCGCCGTTTCCTGCACCTCCACGCCGTCTTCGCGCAGCAGCTTGATGATGCGCTGGCGGGTGATGCCATTGAGGAAGGTGCCGTTGGGCACCGGCGTCTTCACCACGCCATCTTTGGCCATGAAGATATTGGCTGTTGCCGTCTCGGCCACATTCCCCAGCGCATCGCACACCAGCGCATTGTCGAAGCCGCGTGCCCGTGCATCGCGCAACACACGTGCGTTGTTGGGATAAAGGCAGCCCGCCTTGGCGTCTGTCGGCATCGAATCGAGCGTGGGTCGGCGATAGTGTGTGGAGGTCACCGTAAAGCCGCCCGGCACTGCCATGGGTGCCTCGAACAGGCAGAGCGCGAAGCCGATATCATCGGGATTGGGAACGATGGTGGAGCCACCCTCGCCTTCGCCCCAGTACATCGGCTTGACGTAGAGTGCCTTGTCAGAAGCAAACTTCTTGCACCCTTGCTTCACCAGATCGAGGATCGCCTCCTGGGACTGGGTCGGATTCAAGCCCAGCGTCCGCGCCGAGCGGTTGACCCTGGCGCAATGCAGATCAAGGTCTGGCGCGGTTCCCTCGAAGATGCGCGCACCATCAAACACCGTGGAGGCAAGCCATGCCCCGTGGCTTCGCGCACCCATGATTGGCGCGTTCCCTTCATGCCACTGACCCTCGAAAAAGGTCCAGGTTTCCGACCACTTCGCCATCACGCTGCTCCTGATGTTGCGAACGCATACGAAGGCTATCCAAGGCAAAGGTCAACACCGCGGGGGATGATGCTTTCTCATCTGGCTGATCACTTTTGCCGATTGATTGATGGACGGAAGAGCCACCTTCGGGCAGCCTGTCTTCTCGAGGAAACATTGCCATGCCCATCCGCGCCTATGCTTTTGATGCCTATGGCACACTTTTCGATGTCCATTCCGCGATCAGTCGCCACCGAGCCGCCATCGGCGAGGATGCGGACGCGCTCTCCGCGTTGTGGCGGGCCAAGCAACTGGAGTATACCTGGACTCGCACGCTGATGGAACGATACCAGGATTTCTGGCGGCTGACGCAGGATGCGCTGGATTTCGCCCTTGCCCGTTTCCCCGAGGTGGATAAGGCGCTGCGGCCAAGGCTCCTCGAAGCCTACTGGCACCTGGAAGCTTTTCCAGATGTGATTCCCACCCTCACCCGCCTGCGGCGCATGGGGCATCGCATCGCCATTTTCACCAATGGAACCCAGGAGATGGCAGAAGCTGCCGCCAATGCCTCCGCTGTTCTGCCGCTGGTCGACATGGTCATTTCAGTGGACGCCGTCAAACAATTCAAGACCGCGCCTGCGGTCTACCAGAACCTCTGTGACCGGCTGGATCTGAAGCCTGCGGAGGTCTGTCTTGTCTCGTCCAACCGCTGGGACATCGCGGGAGGTGCTGCTTTCGGCCTGCGCACGATCTGGGTCAATCGTGGTGCAATGCCGGATGAGTATTTCGATGCGCAGCCTGATCTGGACGTCAAGAGCCTGGTAGAGATAGGTTGAGTTTAGGTTTGGTCCGCCAGCGCTGCCAGTATCCGCGCCCAGCTGCGCGTGCCCTTGTGGAACGACGACAGATCGTATTTCTCGTTGGGTGAATGCACGCGATCGTCATCGAGGCCAAAGCCGACCAGCAGTGAATCCATGCCCAACATGCGTTTGAAATCGCCGACGATGGGTATGGAGCCCCCAGAACCGATCATGGCAGGCGACTTGCCCCATTCCTGCTTGAGGGCGGCTTCGGCGGCCTTCAATGCAGGGCTATCCCATGGCAACTGGATGGCGCGGCTGCCCTTGTAGCCGATGAAATCCACCGAACAATCCTTCGGCACCTGCGCCTTCACATAGGCGCGGAACGCTTTTTGGAGCGCAACGGGATCCTGCTCTCCCACCAGGCGGAATGATATCTTGCAACGCGCCTCACCCGCGATCACGGTCTTGGTGCCCTCGCCGGTGTAACCGCTCCAGATGCCATTCACATCACAGGTCGGGCGCGTGGAGGTCTGCTCGATGATCATGCGACCCTTCTCGCCAATGGAGTGCTTGAGACCAACGGTGCCGAGAAAGTTCTTTTCGGTCAGGCCAAGGCCAGCCAACGTTGCCTTCACCTTGGGCGGCAGGTTCTTCACGCCGTCATAAAAGCCGGGAATGGCGATCTTGCCGTTGGGCTTGTGCAATGACGCGATGATGCGTGACAGGACATGGATCGGGTTGGCAGCGGCACCGCCAAAAAGACCAGAGTGCAGGTCGCGGTCGGCACAGCGGATGATGATTTCCTCATAGAGCAGCCCGCGCAGTGACGTGGTGATGGCGGGTGTCTTGCGGTCCCACATGCCGGTATCGCAGACCAGCGCCAGATCCGCTTTCAGTTCCTTTGCATTCGCCTTGACGAAGGCTGGCAAGTTGACCGACCCGTTCTCCTCCTCGCCCTCAATCATCGCAGTGATGCCCACAGGCAGGGAACCCGTCACGGCTTTCCAGGCACGACAGGCCTCCAGAAAGGTCATGACCTGCCCCTTGTCGTCGCAGGCGCCCCGCGCCACGATGACCTTGCGCCCCTTGGCGATCTCGACAAGGCGAGGCTCGAATGGCGGTGTTTCCCACTGGTCCAGCGGATCCACAGGCTGCACATCGTAGTGACCATAGAACAGCACGTGCGGCTTGCCCTTGGCCGCTTTTGCATGGCCAACCACTACGGGATGGCCCGGCGTGGGACGCACGGTGGCCTCGAAGCCAAGCGTGGCCAAATCCTTCTTCAGCCAAACCGCCGCCTTGGCGCAATCGGCCTTCCATTTCGAATCGGTGGAGATCGACGGGATTTTCAGAAATTCGAACAGGCGGGCTAGGCTCGCATCAAGCTGTGTGTCGATCTGGGCGAGGACGGCGGGAAGCTGTGCTGACATGGGTTCAATCTTGTCGTGGAAGGAAGCGACAAACTGGCGCAGTGCGCGCCACGCTGCAAGCGGTGAACGCATCCGTTGCAGTTCCCGACATTAATATCCTGATGAGTCCGTGACCTGGGTGTGTTCATCCCGTTGCGGTCGGACGTTGAAGTGCCTAGAATCCCTGGTAGTCTGATCATCATTCGAGGAAGTCGCTAGCATATGACGAACCTCCTTTCTGTTGATTGGTCAAAAATTCCGCCTCCTCTTGATGACGGATGTGCTGATCATTTGCGGGGGAAACAACTTCCTTCGATCACTCTTCCCGCCACGGATGGGCGGATGATCGATCTATCGACGCTGCTGGGAAC
>JANNEO010000061.1:0-1730 GCA_031378805.1 Hyphomicrobiales bacterium | reverse complement strand
TGACGACGCCTTCCGCGATGAGCTTGGCCGAATACAGTTCCAGCGTCGACTTGTGGGCGCGGATCTTCTTGTACATCAAAGGCTGGGTGAAGCCCGGCTCGTCGCCCTCGTTGTGGCCGAAGCGGCGATAGCACCACATGTCGATGACAACGGGTTTGTGGAATTTCTGGCGGAATTCGATGGCAACCTTGGCTGCAAACACCACCGCTTCTGGATCATCGCCGTTGACGTGAAAGATCGGCGCTTCCACCATCTTCGCCACGTCCGATGGATAAGGCGAGGAGCGCGAATAGCGCGGATAGGTGGTGAAACCGATCTGGTTGTTGATGATGAAGTGGATAGATCCACCCGTGCGGTGCCCCTTGAGGCCCGACAGCCCGAGGCATTCCGCCACCACGCCTTGCCCCGCAAAGGCGGCGTCGCCGTGCAGCAACAATGGCAGCACCTTCGAGCGCTCGACAATGTCGTTGAGTTGGTCCTGCTTGGCGCGGACCTTGCCGAGCACGACAGGATCGACAATTTCCAGATGCGAGGGATTGGGTGTCAGGGAAAGGTGGACCTTGTTGCCATCGAACTCCCGGTCCGACGATGCACCAAGGTGATACTTCACGTCTCCCGAACCTTCGACATCATCGGGAGCGGCAGAGCCACCCTTGAACTCGTGGAACAGCGCGCGGTGAGCCTTGCCCATGACCTGAGTCAGCACATTCAGGCGGCCCCGGTGGGACATGCCGAACACGATGTCCTTGACGCCCAGATTGCCGCCGCGCTTGATGATCTGCTCGAGCGCCGGGATGAGAGATTCGCCACCATCAAGCCCGAAGCGCTTGGTGCCGGTGTATTTGAGATCGATGAACTTCTCGAAGCCTTCGGCCTCGACCAGCTTGTTGAGGATCGCGCGCTTGCCTTCCTTGGTGAAGGCGATTTCCTTGTCCGGACCTTCGATGCGCTCCTGGATCCAGGCCTTCTGGGCCGGATCCGTGATGTGCATGAACTCCACACCCATCGTCTGGCAATAAGTGCGGTCCAGCACCGCCACCATTTCGCGGATGGTGGCAAACTCCATGCCGAGCACGTGGTCGATGAAGATCTTGCGATCCATGTCAGTTGCGGTGAAGCCGTAAGAGGCCGGATCAAGCTCCTCGTTGGTCTTCTTCGCCTCGATGCCAAGCGGGTCGAGATCGGCGTGCAAATGCCCGCGCATGCGGTACGCGCGGATCAGCATCAGCGCGCGCACGGAATCGCGCGTCGCCTGCTGGACATCGGCCTGGCTGAGTTCCGTGCCCTTGGCCTGCGCCTTGCCCTTGAGCTTGTCACCGACGACCTTCTCGACGACAGCCCAGTTGCCATCCAGCGCCGAGATCAGCTCGCCATTGGCATGGATCGGCCAATTGGGCTTTTGCCAGGATGCGCCGCGCACCTCTTTGGCAGCATCGCCGGCGTCATCCTTGAGCGCGCCGAAAAAAGCCTGCCAGTCAGCGTCGACCGAAGCCGGATCGGCCTGGTAGCGGGCATACAAGTCCTCGATATAGGCGGCATTGCCGCCATAGAGGAACGAGGTCTGGGCAAAAACGTCGTTGGCGTCCTGGCGTCCCATTGGATGTCTCCCGCATCTCGCATCGTTTCGGCGTTGATGTCATCCCCGGCGTCGCGGCCCGCGACGGGAAGGGGATCCATCTGCCATCGTCATGTTGTCCGGCGAGGTGGATCCCCTTCCCTCGCCTTCGGCT
>JANNEO010000044.1:0-33060 GCA_031378805.1 Hyphomicrobiales bacterium | reverse complement strand
GCCTTGCGAATCTCGCCTTTCAGACCGTCCGGCAAGTTCGACAGCATGGCCCAGGGCGAGCCGGGTATCTTTTCTGATCTGAAGACGGTCTTGAAGTCCTCAAGCTTGACCATGTTCTTGTTCGCCATGCGGGTCAGGTTGGAATCGACTTCCGAATTCCACCAGTTGAAGGCGACGTCGCAGGTGCCTTGTTGCACAGCCATCACCGCGTTCTCATGGCTGCCCGCGCTAACCACCTTGCCGAAGAACTTCTCCGGCTCAATGCCAAGCTTGTTCATGGCGAACAGGGGAACATTGTATCCGGAGGTGGAGTTCGGATCGACAAGGCAAAGGTTCTTGCCCTTGAAGTCCTCAAGCTTCCCGCCCTGGGTCGAAGCCTTGGCATAGGCGACAGAGAAATAGCCGGTTGAGCCATCCGGCATCAGCTGCGCCGCGAAAGCCTCGACGCCACCGTTGGTGACGGTATGGGCTCGAACATATGACGAAGGACCGTAATCTGCGATGTGGATCGATCCAGCGCGCTGTCCTTCGATCACTGCGGCATAGTCCGAAGCAATGCGCAGTGTCACCTTCACGCCGAGCTGCTTGGACAGGTAAGCCATCCAGGGGCCCATGCGCTCGGTGACGCCTGATGCGTTCTCTGCCGGCACAACGGCGTAGACGAGTTCGGGATACTTGGCTTTCCAATCCTGGGCAAAGGTGGCTGTTGTCGAGATTGCTAACGCTGTGGCGGCCAGCAAAAGGCGGCGGGTCATGGACATGGTTTTCTCCTCGGTTGGTTGTTGTTCGGATTGAAAGTATCAGGCGGCGATGGGCAGAAGACCGCCTGCCGGTGCGGCGGCTGGCGGCAGCACGGTCATCGCCTCATGGGCCTCAAGGCCGTAGAGCTCCCGGGCGGCGCTTTCGGTCAGTTCATCCGGTGTGCCATCGAACACGACCCGCCCCTGCGCCATGCCGATAAGGCGGCCGCAATAATCCTTGGCGATGTCAAGATCATGCAGATTGCAGATCACTGTGATGCCGAAGTGCTTGTTCAGACGCTGCAGACTGTCCATCACGATCTTGGTGTTGCGCGGGTCGAGCGATGCGATCGGCTCATCAGCCAGCACGATCTCGGGCTCCTGCACGAGGGCGCGGGCGATAGCGACCCGCTGCTGCTGGCCACCCGAGAGCGACTCCGCGCGCTGGCTGGCCATTGCGGTCATGTCGAACTGCTCCAGCGCGGAGACGGCGATGGCGCGGTCCTCCGGCGTCCAGAGCTTGAGGAGCGAGCGCATTTGCGTGGTGTGGTTCAGACGGCCCATCAGGACGTTGGTCATCACGTCGAGCCGTCCCACAATATTGAACTGCTGGAACACCATGGCACAAGAGGCACGCCAGTCGCGCAGCGCCTGTCCCTTGAGCGCGGTGACATCCTGGCCATTCCACGAAATCGTGCCGGACGAAACATCCTGCAGGCGGTTGATCATGCGCAGCAGCGTGGATTTGCCTGCACCCGAGCGGCCGATCACACCGACAAAGCTACCCTTGTCTATCCGCAGGGACACATCATCGACTGCGCGTTTTGTTCCGAAAACGCGGTTGACGTGATTGATCTCAAGCATCGGAACTCCTCACTCCTCAGTCACAACGGATGTAAGATTGCTGTGCGACAATCCCATGACGGCCTGTGGACCACGCCTCAACGGGCGCGGAACAGCTCGGGCACGTGAAGCAGCAGCAGCTCGTTGTCGTCCGCCTTGTTGGGATCACGGCTCGAAGAGAACGGCAGGTTGTTGTCGTTGCCGACGACGATGTGGTCAGCATCCACGACATCTACGTCCTCGATTGTGAAGAACGGCATCTGGAAACGGCCATTGGACAGCGGCACGCGGGATTTCTTGTCCGGATCCTGAATGGCGAGGAGATCGATGTATCCGATCTTGCGCACGGCCTGGCCGACGTCGGCCTCGTTCAGCTCGATCTTCCAGACCCGCTTGATCTTCGGCAGGGCATGGAAGCAGTTTTCGGTGCGCTGGCCGGCGGGGCAGGCCTTCTGAGGCACGCCTTCATAGTCGTCGCGCTCGATGACGAGGCCCGTGGTCTCGCAAGCTGGATTCTGAAAGCAAAAGACCATTCACAAAGAGATGTCCATTGAACAGGACACGGCCCGTTTTTGGAAAGGCCGGACAAACGATTGCAACATGCTGTCCAAGCCGCCTCTGCTAGGCCTCGATCACAGGGCCAATGTTGCCCTTCGGTGTGGAGTCAAAGGTAGAGCAATACTTGAACAAGACTTGCCTGCAGCCCTGCGCCAGCAACCAGTGCAGAGCAGCCAGTGATTGCGCCACCGCCTCGCGGCGGGAATTGTGCGCGTCTTCAGAGGCACCACACCGGTTTCGCACGGAGTGGATGCGGCGTTTTGTGGTATTCCCATGAATTGCGTTGTCGCCATGCCCTCTTTTGCCAATGTGTTGGCGAGATCGCTGTCATCCGTGAAATCATCGGCGATGCAACCCAGCAGCATGTTGTGGCCTCACGCTTTCACGGCACCGCCGAGAGCATCCGCTATATGGACATGGATAATCTCGTCGAAAGTGTTTTCAGCCCTAAAGCCGAGGGCAACAGCCCGTGCTGGATTGAACCGGCGTGGCCAGCCCGCAATGATGCGGGCAATGGCTTCGTTGGGTTCATGCCGGATCAGGTTCACAGCTTTTTGACCGGCAATGCGTCGGAGGGCGTCGATCTGCTCGCCGACCGATACGCCAACACCCGGCATCATCAGGCTTCGTAGCGTCCCGAGCTTGCCTGTATCGAGCGCTGCGGCATGCAGCAAGAAACCGACAGCCGAGTGCGGGCTTGTGAACCAGTGTGACACATCATTACCAACGGGCAAAACGGCTTCCTGACCGTTGAGCGGTTCACGGATGATGCTGGAAAAGAAGCCTGATGCTGCCTTGTTTGGCAAGCCGGGCCTGACACAGATCGTTGGCAAGCGAATGCCAATGCCATCGATGAATCCCCGGCGCGTGTAGTCGGCCAGCAGGAGTTCGGCCATGGCCTTCTGCGTGCCGTAGCTGGTCAGCGGCGTGAGGTGCTGCGTGTCGTCGATGATATCCGGCAAGGGCGCACCATACACCGCCAGTGACGAGGCAAAGACGAGGCGTGGACAATAGTCCCCACCTGTTGTCCGTATTGCGTCCAAAAGCTGGCGCGTTCCATCAAAGTTGACGCGGTAGCCCAGTTCCAGATTGGCCTCGGCCTCTCCCGAGACGATCGCTGCGAGATGGAAAATCAGGTCGGGCTTGTCAGCCACAAGCGCTGCGGCTTGTGCTGGCGCAGACAGGTCAGAAGCTTTCAGCATCACCGGGATGGCGCATTCCGGCATCTGCGACAGGATCACATCATGCAGTGTCAACCGTGTAACGGTACGCTCACCCACCTGTCCATTGGCCAGCAAAAGATTGACAAGCCTGTGGCCGATCATCCCGGCCGCACCGATCACGAGGATATGCATTGAAACTGTTCCTCACGACGCCTTGAGCGTGCCGGGCCAGGCCACGACACGTTGCATCTGCTCGCCCAAGCCCTCGACACCCAATCGCATGGTATCCCCGGCCTTGAGATAGCGCGGTGGCTTGAAGCCGAGACCGACGCCCGGCGGCGTGCCTGTGGTGATCACATCGCCGGGATTGAGCACCATGTAGCGGCTGACATCGGCGATCAAACGCCTGATCGGGAAGATCATGGTGTGTGTATGCGCGTTTTGAATCCGCTCGCCGTTGACGTCCATCCAGAGCGAAAGGTTTTGCGGATCGGGCACTTCATCAAGCGTCACCAGCCAAGGGCCGAGCGGACCAAAGGTGGGGAAGCACTTGCCCTTGACCCACTGTCCTTCGCGCTCAAGCTGATATTCACGTTCCGACACATCGTTGCAGACGGCATAGCCCGCGACATAGCCCAGCGCATCGTCCTCGCACACCATGAATGCACGTTTTCCGATGACGAAGGCCAGTTCGATTTCCCAATCGGTTTTCGTGGAACCCGGCGGCAGCACCACATCATCATTGGGACCAGACAGGCAAGACGGTGCTTTGTTGAAGATGATCGGCTCCTTGGGAATAGCCGCATCCGTCTCGGTCGCGTGCTCGGCGTAGTTCAGGCCGATGGCGATGAAGTTACCTGTCCTGGCAATGCAGGATCCAAGCCGGACCTTCTTTCGGACAACTGGAAGCTTGCGGATATCCACAGATGTTCGGATGGCCTCAAGTCTGCCTGCCGCAATGGTCTCTGGTGTAATATCATCGATCAAACCGGAAAGATCGCGGATCCGGCCTTTGGCATCAAGAACGCCGGGTTTTTCCTGACCCACAGGGCCATAGCGAAGAAATTTCATCGTCTATCCTCTTCAAAACTCTTGAGTACACGAGCATTTAAACGGCTGCGTCGGTGGGTGATTTATCTGCTCGGGGAACACCGAAGTAATCTGTCATCCGGGCGATCTGGCCACGCATCATTTCGTGGCCACGTACGACGGTGCAACCGGAGGCTTCAGCTAAGGCCAGGAACGATGTGGTTTCAGGTTTCACGATTGCATCAAAAACGATCAGTGATTTGGGGAGCGTGGCCGCAGTTATGGGCATGCGCCTGTCTTCCAGCATGCCAACAGGTGATGCGTTCAGGAGATTGTCCATTCCTTCTGCAACGGGGGCACCGACCGTGATCTCAATAGAAGGATCAAGTTCTGTGATGCGCTGCGCCAAATCATCGACGCGTTTGGTATCAAGATCAAACAAACGCATGGCCGCAGGACGCTCATGGGCTATGGCAACCGCGATGGCGGAACCGGCACCTCCGATGCCGATCAGCATCACGCGTTTTCCGGCAAAGGAAATGCCACGCTGGCGGTGGCCTTCGACACAGCCGATGCCATCAAAAATCTCGCCATTCCATTGGCCTTGCCCGCCGCGTGTCAGCGCATTGATTGCGCCAACAATCCGCGCATTGGGACCAATGTGTTGTGCCAGCGCCACAGCACGCTGCTTGAAGGGTATCGTGAAGATGAGCCCATCCAGATTCGGCATCCGCATCAAGGCCGGCACGACAGTTTCAAAATCCTCCGGCAGCACATGTAAGGGCAGGAGAATGCCATGATGTCCGCGCGACACGAACTCAGCCGTAAACATCTCCGGTGATCGCACTTGCTCGATGGGGTGCCCGACGATGCCAAACAAGCGTGATCGACCAGATACATAGTCAACCTGATCTGCGTGCATCATGCGCTCCTTCCTGAGCGTTGGAAGGTGCGCCGCCTCAATCTGGATTGATCAGTGTCTAGGCAACGCGTCGGTTCTGATAGATGTGTACCGGCCAGATTTCGGAAAGCCGCTGTGCGGTCTGGATCAGGGGATCGCGGAAACTGACAAGCCTCTCGCGCTGCATGCGAAAAGAAGGACCGCCAACCGAGATTGCGCCGACAACCGGATGTCCCTGCACCGTCAGATCCCGTACCACGGTCGCAATCGCCGATATGCCCGGCTCTGCCTCCTCCTCCACAATCGCAAACCCGCGCTCGCGTGTCAGGCGCAATTGCTCGCGTAAGGCCTCTGGCGAACGAACCGCATTGGGACCGATCAGATCGCCTTCCATGCCACGCTCCTGCACCAGTTTGATTGCATAATCCTCGGGCAGTGTGGCCAGCCAGGCCTTGCCCATCGCTGTTGTATGGAGCGGCACATCCCGTCCGCTGATCGGATCGTAGCGGATCGAGTTGCGGGCTCCCTGCGCTTTGGCGACCCACGCCAGATGCTCGTTCTCGAGAACAGCAAGACGCACCAGCTCCTCGCATTGAGAGGCAAGTTCCTCCAGCAAGGGTTGGCAGGCTCCGCTCAGGTTGGAGCTTTCCAACAATCGCAGCCCGTGTGCAGCCAGCAGCATCGTCGCCATGTAGCGTTCCGTCAGCGGGCTCTGGCGCACATAGCGCTTTTGTACCAGCATCGTCAGGAGCCGGTGCGTGGCGCTCACTGGCAGTTCGAGACGTTGGGCAATCGCGCTCATCGGCAGGCCGTCCGGCTGATCGATCAGCAGTTCCAGAATGGCCAGGCCACGCTCGGCTGATGAAACGCTGAAGTTGGTCACCGGTTGATCTCCACGAATATTCCTGTCTGTATCCAGATAGATGTTCCATATAACAATCAAGCGATGGGTTGAAGCTGCCTGTTGTGCTGTTTGGGTGAGCCATGATCTCAACGTCCCATCACATAGGTTGGTAGCCAGAGTGTTAGCGGTGGCCAGATGGTTATGGCTGCCAGAACAGCAAGGAGTGGCACGAGCCAGGGCAGTATCGCGCGGGACATCGTCTCGAACGAGACATTGGCAATGCGCGTCACGACAAACAGAACAACACCGATAGGCGGATGGATCGTCCCTATGATAAGATTAAGGATCATGATGACACCGAACTGGACAGGGTCGATACCGTAGCTGATAGCTGCCGGAACAAGGATCGGTATGAGGATCAGCAAGGCGGCCAATGCTTCCATGAAGCAGCCCACCAGCAGCAGCAAGAGATTGACCATCAGCAGGAACACAAGTGGGTTCTCGATGGTTGAAACGATCCACGGTGCCACTGTTTGCGGCAGGCGCGACACCGACATGCACCAGCCCAGCGCGCCTGCTGCCATCACCAGAACCATGACAAGCCCGGTGGTTTCGACAGTCTCCACCAAAATTCCAGGGAGCTGTTTCCATTCCAGCGTGCGGTAGACAACAAAACCAAGGAACAATGCATAGAGGCAGGCGGCAGCCGCTGCTTCAGTCGGCGTGAATATGCCACTGAACATACCGCCCAGAAGCAGCACTGGTGTCATCAGCGCGAAGAAGCTGCTGACGAAGGTTTTTGCAATGTTGAGGAACCCGCCAAAAGGTTGGCGGGCCATGCCTTCGCGTCGCGCGATGATGGCTACCATGACCATGAGCGAAAGCCCCATGAGCAGGCCCGGAATGACGCCTGCCATGAACAGCCGCCCGATGGAGACATCGGCGGTAACACCGTAGATAACCATGGGCAGGGATGGTGGGATGATCGGGCCGATGGTGGCCGCTGCTGCTGTAATCGAAGCAGCGGTTTCAGGCTTGTAACCTGCCTTCTTCATCGCGCGGATTTCGATGGCACCCGATCCTGCGGCATCGGCCACTGCTGAGCCAACCATGCCGGCAAAGATGATTGATGTGAGGATGCTGGCATGGGCATAGCCACCGCGAACCCAGCCAATAACAGCACCGGCAAAAGCCACGATACGGTCTGTCACCTGTGCTGCCGTGAGGATATGCCCCATCAGAATGAACAGCGGGGCTGCGATGATCGGAAACGAATTCATCGAGCCGGACATTTTCTGGGGCAGGATCGAAAGAGGCAGTCCACCAAGCCAGAGGAAGGTCAGCGCTGCGAGCGCCATGGAGATGTAGAGCGGCAAGCCAGCGAGGATTGTCAGAAGCCATCCGCCAGAAATCTTCAGCATCATCCCGATCATGATGACGTTCCTTGTGCTTCAATGTGATGAGGCGAACGCCACAGCGTGGTCAGATCGGCAAGAGCTTGCGCAAGCGTAACGAGACCAGCGGGTATCAACGGGATGTATAGCCATGCGGTTGAGACAGGCAGGGTAATCGCGTCCACATCAGAACTGGCGGCAACAAGATGAGCGCCCTGAACAGCAATAATGAGGCCGATGGTTGCTGCAACGAGCAGGAAGACCGTCTCAAGCGATCTGCGCATCGTACCGGGCAACATATCGTTGAAGTAGCGAATACGGATATGCGCAGATCGCCGGGTTGCGACCATCCAGCCGAACATGGCGAGCCAGACCATGAGATAGCTGGCAGCCTCGTCGGTCCATACCTGTGGCCAGCCCGCCGCACGTGACACGATTCCTGTCGTAACCGAACCCAGCAACGCGATCACAAGGCCGCCTGAAATGATGGCAAGAAGGTGATCGGTTCTGGAAACAAGGTTCTTGAACATGAGGAATATCCCCGTCCTAGCGGCAGCTTCCGGTCCGGAAGCTGCCCAGATGATTTAAATTCAGGATCAGAGCGCCTGAATGCTATCCCAGCGGCCCTTGCCCCACTTCTCTTCGAAGCGCTTGGGAAGGTCGGCCAGAACCGGCTTCCTGAAGCTGTCGAGATCCGGCTCTATCACCGTCATTCCACTTGCCTTGAATGTGCCGATCAGCTCCTGTTCCTGCCGCGACAGTTCGGTATCATGCCAGGTCGTGCCTTCTTTGATTGCGGCGGCCACGATGGCGCGGTCAGCCGCCGGGATCGATTGCCAGACGCGTTCATTGGCCACGATCAACCGGGGCGTGATGATGTGGCCGGTCAGAACAAGGTACTTTTGCACCTCGTTCAGTTTGGCTGTCTGGATGGTTGGCAGGGGGTTCTCCTGACCATCCACTGCGCCCTGACTCAAGGCGAGGTAAAGCTCGGCAAAGTTGATCGGCGTAGGGCGAGCCCCCCACGCTTCTGCCATTGCGCGGAAGATATCGACCGGCGGTACGCGCAATTTAAAGCCAGCCATGTCCTTGGCGGAGTGAATTGCCTTATTGCCGGTCGTCAGATGTCGCTTTCCGTAGTAGGTCGAGCCGACAATCCGAAGACCACGCCGCGCTACAAGAATGGCATTGAACTCGTCCATCATCGGCGACGAAAGCGCTTTCGCCATATGTGCGGCATCACGCCAGATATAGGGTGCCTCAATAACCGAAATCTGTGGTGCGAATTGCCCCAGAGCGGCAGCCCCTTCGCATAACAGGCCGATGGCACCGGCAATAGTCATCTCGACGGTTTCGGCTGAGCTTCCAAGCTGTCCACCGGGAAACCCCTGAACGTCAATCCGCCCGCCGGTTTTGTCCTTGATGGCGGCGCTGATGCGCTGGATCATCTGCGCTTCGGGATGGGTTGATCCCAGCACGGTTGACCAGCGAATGGCTGTCTGGGCCTGTGCGCCACCAAAGTTCATGGTTGCACCCGTGGCAGAAAGCGCGGCTGCGCCCGTTATGAGGTGTCGTCTGTTCAACTGATGTAGCAACATGGGTCGTCCTCCGTTGGTGATTTCAAGATGCAGAAAGGGTGGCAGATTTTCCGATCAGCGGGCGCAAACCACGCCAGATGAAGCTGGCCCAGATGACCAAGGTGCAGATGGCAAGGGTCGCTGCGATCGGCCTGTCAACGAAGGCAAGCCAGCTGCCGGAAGCCTTCATCATTGAAGTCACGAAGTGGTCTTCAATCATCCGCCCCAGCACCAATCCAAGGATGACAGGGGCAACCGGGAATTCATTCTCTTCCAGAATGAAGCCAAGCAGACCGAAGACCAGCATGACGCCGACATCAAAGAACGAGTTATTGATGGCGTAAGCACCCAGCATGCAAAACAGGAAGATGATCGGCATCAGCACATTGCGCGGCGTGTTCAGGATCTTGCCGGATGATTTGATCGCCAGCCAGGCGAGTGGCCACATCATCAGATTGGCGATGATGAAGGCCCAGAAGATCGAATAGACCAGCGGGGCCTGCGTCGAGAAAATCATTGGGCTTGGGGTAAGCCCCTTCATGTAGAGCACGCCAATAGCAATCGCGGTGACACTGTCGCCCGGTATGCCGAACACGAGGGCCGGTATCCATGCGCCCGAAATGGCCGCATTGTTGGCAGCACCCGCATCAACCAAACCCTCGGCATGGCCTGTTCCGAATTTTTCCGGTTCCTTGGAAAACCGCCGCCCGATACCGTAAGTAACCCAGGCAGCTATATCAGCCCCCGCACCGGGCAGCGCCCCGATAAAAGTGCCGATGCTTGATCCGCGCAAAAGGTTCCAGCGGTATTTCCAAAGCAGAGCCCCTTGCCCTTTGAAGATAGGACCATCAGCACGGTGCGTCTCGCCGCCCTGCGCATTAGGCTTGAGAGCAAACCGCAGCACTTCTGTGAAGGCGAACAGGCCAATCATGGCAGGGATAAAATTGACGCCGTCCAGCAACTGTTTTTCGCCAAAGGTAAACCGTGGATGCCCCACAGCAATGTCGATGCCGATGCACCCGACCAAGAGGCCAAGGATCATGGCGATCATCGATTTCAGCAGCGAGGAACCTGCAACAAAGATCGAAGCGGTCAAGCCAAGCAGGCCAAGCCAGAGATATTCAAAGGATGAGAACTTGACGGCGAAATTGGCAATGGTCGGAGCCGCCACCATCAGCACTGCCGTACCGAACAAGCCGCCGATCACGCTGGTGGTTACACAGGTGCCAAGAGCAAATGCGCCTTGGCCTTTGCGGGTCATGGCATAGGCTTCCTCCGTATATGCCGCGGAGGCAGGCGTGCCGGGAATGCGCATCAGCACACTGGGGATATCGCCGGCAAAGATCGCCATTGCTGTGGATGTGACGATAACCGCAAATGCCGCGACGGGATCGAGTGAAAAAGTGATCGGCACTAGCAGCGCAATCGCCATTGTTGCGGTCAGGCCCGGCATGGCACCGACAAAGATGCCGAACACCGAAGCCATCAGCATCAGTAAAATGATTTTAGGTTGAAGCAGCAGTGAGAGTGCCTCCATTGAAGCAGATATCGGATCCATCAGAGCCACCCTCCCAGGAAATCAAGCGGACCAAGCGGCAGGGGAATGCGCATCACCCGCACGAAAAAAATGTTGAGCGTCATGACGAGAATAATCGTGATGGTCATCGCCAGTTTCCAACGGACACCGAAGGCCAGCAGCAATCCGCCAAGGGCGAGTATGCCAACGACGATGAAACCAAGCGCCTGACCGAATGTTGCAAACAGGGCGCAGGACGCAAAGACTGCCGCGCCACGCATCAGCGACGTGAGATTGCGCGCTTCGGGATCGATTGTGACAAAGGCAACGGCCTGCGTTTGCCGCCACGATGCCGCGAGTAGAAGCACCGCGCCTATGCCAAGCGCCGATGCCAGCACGATCGGGAACAGGCCCGGCCCGATTGCCATCCCTGCCAGCTTTGGAAAACTCATCGCTTCCCAGATAACAAAGGCTGACAGACCCAGCAGGGCAAGCGCCAGCACACGCTCATTGATGCGCATCAGAATTCCAGTTTGTCCGACAAGAGGAAAAAGGTGAGACGGAACCAGCCCGCCTCACTGGAGTCACAAGTCTGATCCGGGAGAAATTATCAGGACTTGATCAGGCCGAGCGAGGCCATGGTTGCTGCCATGTCCTTGTCGAGCTGAATCTGGAGTGCTTCAAGATCCTTAGGGCCGCCATAGTTGATCGAGAAGCCACGACCACCGGCGAATGTCTGCCAATCAGGCGAAGCAAGGATTTTCTTCACGCTTGCATCAAGCCGCGCAACAACCGCGGCATCAATGCCCTTTGGTCCCTGCAAGGAAATGAACGAGGTCAACTCCCACGGATAACCCTGCTCGCGCACAGTCGGCACATTGGGGAATTTGGGATTGCGCACTGGCCCCATGACTGCCAGCGCCTTGATCTGGCCGGCTTCAACCAGCGCGGAAGATTCTCCCATCGAGGCGGTGACGATGTGGATGCCACCAGCCAGCAATTCCTGTGCGGCACGCGCCGCACCCTGCGATGGAATCCACGGCGCCGCATTGACATCAACACCTGCCGATTTCAGCAAACCACCCATGGCGATATGCCAGATGCCACCTTGGCCCGTGCCCGACGCCTTGAACTTGCCAGGGTTCTTGTTGATGTCCTCAATTGCATCCTTGAGCGTGTTCCATGGGCTGTCCTTGGAAACCTGAAAGCCCGCCTCCGTGCGGTTCAACAGGGAGATTGGCGTGAAGTCGCGGTGCGTAAGCTTTGTCAATCCTGTCTGGTGCATCATGGTGATCTCAGCAGTCACAGCGCCAAAGGTGTAACCATCAGGCGTTGAACCGGCTATGGCGGAATGACCGGTGACACCGTTGCCACCAGTCTGATTGATCACGTTAATGGCGACCCCAAGGTCTTTCTCAAGAAAGCTCGCCAGCGTTCGCATATGGGCGTCGGTGCCGCCACCTGCACCCCATGGAACAATGATCGTTATTGGCCGTTGCGGCCAGGATTGGGCTTGGGCAGCCGGAGTGAAAACTGTAGCTGCGACAGCCATCAAAGAGAGGCCTGCCAGTAGATTTCTGCGCTTGATCATGGACGTTCCTCATAAAAAATATTTTCTATCTGGATTGTTATTCCAGATTAATAATCTGTTAATTTATCGCCTCCACATCTGTCAACTCACATTCAAAAGGAAAATTTGGACCGAAGTGCTATGGGATTGCCGACGCCCCTATTGGCAAGGAACGCTTTATTGGCGTCAAACAGGCTTTGTGCTTCGAGAGGTTGAGAGCAGCAGATTGGTTTCGCTGACCCGTATTGAGGGCAGGAGCCGGATGCGACGCAGGACAGAATCGAGCGCTGTCAGATCAGGCGTACCAATCTCGACGACCAGATCCCAACGCCCGTTGGTTGTATGAACAGCGACAATCTCGGCAAAGCCCGACAGCGCCTGTATGACCTGATCCGTCGAGCGTCCTTCGATCTCGATCATCATGATGCCGCGGACCGGCGAGGCATCCGCGTCACCTTTCACAACAACGCTGTACCCCAGAATTTCACGGCCTTTTTCAAGACGACTGATGCGGCTGCGGATGGTTGCACGCGACAGACCCAGTTCGAGCGCCAGATCGGAGATGCTGCGGCGCGCATCATGGCGCAGGCAGGCGATGAGACGATGGTCAATGCTATCCATAATTCCCATCCTGAAAGCATCGTATTCTCGAAATGATAAAGAGCAGCAATCAAATTGGCAATATGACTTGTTCAATCTGCCATTAATTTAGGGAACAAGTGCGGTTGTTATCATGGGAAGGAAAATCGCCGTGACCCAAACGCTCTCTCCTCAGCATTCCCCTGCATGAGGGGACCGGCCGCTTTGGTTGCGACATGGCACCAGGCGCGTTTCGCGCAGCGGGTCCACGAATGCCGTGCGCGGTCACTTCGTCCTTGTCGTAGCCCATAGGCGATTTTCCCAACATTAAACCCAACAAATCCGTTGGCTTCAAGCGCACGGAAATGGACGCGAAAGGACGCGTTTGGACGCACAAACGCTGATTTATCTTGATTTTTCAGTCACTTACGGACATGCTCGGACGTCAACGGAAGGTGATGTGGTGCCCCTGGCCGGAATCGAACCAGCACTCCTTGCAGAAACCGATTTTGAGTCGGTCGCGTCTACCAATTCCGCCACAGGGGCCACGTGCATCCAAACGGTGCAGCGTGTCTGGGGTCGATATGGCGCATGATGGTGGCGGGGTCAATCGCTGGGCAACACCGCGCTGGCGTCTCGATCAGTTTTCCTGCTTCGACACTGTTTCAAGCTTGGTTGCGCTTGTCTTGTCCGTCCGGGCCACAGGCGTGATCTTGAGCGAGGTGATGCGGTTGCGCTGCTTGCGCATCACCTCGAAGCGGCAGCCATAGAAGGTGAATGCCTGGCCAACTTCCGGGATGGAGCGGGCTTCGTGAATCACCAGGCCGGCGATGGTCGTGGCTTCTTCATCCGGCAGCTTCCAGTCCATCACGCGGTTGACGTCGCGGATCGGCACGCCACCATCGGCCTGAATGGCACCATCGCGCAAGCGGCGCACGCCTGAGGCCCCCGCGTCATGCTCGTCCTTGATGTCGCCGACGATCTCCTCGATGATGTCTTCCAGCGTCACGAGACCTTCGACTTCGCCATATTCATCCACCACGAGGGCAAAATGGGTCTTGCGCTTGAGGAAGGCCTTGAGCTGATCGCGCAGCGCCGTCGTGTCCGGCACGAACCAGGGTTCCAGCGCCAGATCCTCGATATCGAGACTGGCCGCATCGCCGCCCGCCGCATCCAGCGCCCGCAGCAGATCCTTGGCATGGAGCACACCCACGATGTTGTCGGGGTGATCACGCCACAGGGGCAAGCGTGTGTAGGGCGAGGACAGCACCTCCCGCACAATGTCCTCCGGCGGCAGTCCCGCGTCGATGGCCCGCATCTTGGTGCGGTGGACCATCACATCGGACACCTCGAGTTCCTGCAGATCCAGCAGGCCGCCCAGCATGTCGCGGTCACCCTTGCCGACGGATCCTTCCTTGTGCAGCAGGTCCACCTGCCCGCGAATTTCCTGGCTGGCTGAAAGTCCCGAGCCGTCGCCGCCCAGCCGGATGCCGAAGAGCCGCAACAGCTGCTTGACGATCCACTCCGTTGCCCTGGTGACAGGCGACAGAACCTTGACGGCTATGGCAAGCGGTCGCGCGACCTTGAGGGCGAAGCGGTCGGGATCGTTGATGGCAATGGTCTTGGGCGTGACCTCGGCGAAAACGATGATGAGCACCGACACCGCTACAGTGGCATAGGCGATGCCGACCTCGCCGAACACCGTGAGCAGCACCGCCGTTGTCAGGGAGGCCGATGCCGTGTTGACGAGGTTGTTGCCGATCAGGATCGTGCCGATCAACCGGTCGCGCAAACCGAGAAGCCGGTTGACGATGATGGCGCGCTTGTCTCCCGCAAGCTCGAGCGCGTGCATCCGTGCCCTCGACGACGCCGTAATCGCCGTCTCGCTCATGGAGAAGAATGCGGAAATCGCCAGCAGCAGGACAACAGTACCGGCGGACAGCCAGAGTTCGTAAGTCATGATACACTAAATACCATGATCAAGCTGGCGTTCAAGGAAGCTTGCAACGCTGTCCGACGCGATGTCTCGGGCGATGAAGCTTTCACCGATGCCCTTGACGAGGATGAAGGTCAGCGCACCTCGGGCGACCTTCTTGTCCTGGCGGATCGCCTCCAGCAGGGTGCTGGCCGTACCAACGCCTCCTGGCACCTCGTGCAAATCCGTTGGTAGGCCGACGGTTTCGAAGTGTCTGCGGACGCGCAGGGCATCCTGGCCCGTACAAAAGCCCTGCTCCTGCGAGAAATCGAAGGCCAGCCTCATGCCGATGGCAATGGCCTCGCCATGCACCAGCCTTGTGCCGTCATATCCGACGGCGGCTTCAAGCGCGTGGCCGAAGGTGTGGCCGAGGTTCAGCAGCGCCCGGTCGCCCTGTTCGGTTTCGTCGCGGGCCACGATGGCGGCCTTGCTGGCGCAGCTGATGCGGACGGCTTCCTCTCTCTCCGGACCACCGTCGAACACATGACGCCAGGCGCCTGCTTCCAGCCAGTCGAAGAAGTTCCGATTGCCCAGCAGTCCATACTTCACGACTTCGGCATAACCCGCCCGCATCTCGCGCACAGGCAACGTGTCGAGAAGTGCGGTATCCGCCAGCACGATGGCGGGCTGATGAAAGGCTCCGATCAGGTTCTTGCCGTGGCGGGAGTTGATCGCCGTCTTGCCACCGACGGAACTGTCTACCTGGGACAGCAATGTTGTGGGGATCTGGATGAAACGCATCCCACGCCGGACGATTGCCGCCGCAAAGCCCGTGAGATCACCGATCACACCGCCGCCCAGCGCAATCACGGCATCGCCGCGCTCCAGCCGCGCTGCCAGCACGGCATCGCACACAGTTTCCAGCGAGACCATCGACTTGGTCTTTTCGCCCGGTGGCAGGACGACGGCGGTCGACTCGATTCCACTGGCCGCAAGTGTTGCCTGCAGATTGCCAAGGTGCAATTCCGCCACGTGCCGATCCGTCACGATGGCGACCTGTCCGCCCGGACAGACCGCGCTGATGCGCTGGCCGGCCTCCGCCAGAACGCCACGACCGATGATGATCTCATAGCTGCGTCCAGCCAGATCGACAGGGACGCTATGCCGGAGGGAGGACTGTAAGGATGCCTTTGTCATGACCGCGAAATTCCTACTTCCGAATGCGCATTGAAATAGGCCTCGAGCGCCATCAGAAGTGCATCGACCGTGGCATCATGCGGACCATCCTCGGAGAGGATCGTCAGATTGGCTTCGGCATAGATGGGGTAACGCGTCTCGATCAGGCGACGGATTGTTCCTTCGGGATCATCAGTCTGAAGCAATGGGCGATTGCTGCGCCGTCTTGCCCGGCGAAACAGCGTCGCGGCATCGGCCTGCAGCCAGACGGAGATTCCCCTTTGGGCGATGCCCTGTCTGGTATCCGCGCTCATGAAGGCACCGCCACCCGTTGCCAGGACACGCGGGCCATCGCGCAGCAGCCGGGCAATGACACGGCGCTCGCCACTGCGGAAATCGGCCTCGCCATGGCGCGTGAAGATCTCGGGTATGGTCATGTTGGCAGCAGTCTCGATCTCCTGATCTGCATCGACAAAGGGAATGCCGAGGCGCTGTGCCAGGAGCTTCCCGATCGAGGTCTTGCCGGAGGCCATCATGCCGACGAGAACGATCAGTCGGTCACCGAGGTGATCCAACATCGCTGATCTGTGGGCTTGCGCCGCGGCCTTGACCGGAGCGGCTGCTTCAAGCGCCGTGCCGGGTTGATTGATCGTCATGGCGGCTGCGTTAGCACGGGTGGAGAAACTGCGAAACTGGCGCGGCTGCAAAAGCTGGCTTAGTATGCGCCATGCCAAGCATCATCAGATTCGCGCTGATCTGCGTCGTGATCGCCGGGGTGGCCTACGGGATGCTTTTCGCGCTCGCAACCCTTCTGGAGCCTGCGCCGCGCGAAGTTACGGTCACGGTGCCGCCGTCGCGGTATGCCAGGTAGGATCAAGAGGGCGCGGTGCCAGCAGATACCCGATTGCAGTCGTTCTTCCTCGAGATGATCGCGGCCGAGCGGGGTGCAGCGAAGAATACGCTGGAGGCTTACGGGCGTGATCTGACGGACTACCGGGCGTTCCTCGCGGCCAGGAGGCGCAGCGCTACGGATGCCGCTAGCGGGGATGTCAGGGCTTATCTTTCCGACCTGGCGGAGCGGGGCTTCCAGGCGACTTCGGCCGCACGGCGTCTGTCCGCAGTGAGGCAATGGCACAAGTTCCTGTATGCAGAAGGGCATCGCGCGGATGATCCCACGACAGTGGTTTCCGGCCCAAAGCAAGGGCGTTCTCTTCCAAAGGTTCTGTCCATCGCGGATGTGGATCGGCTCCTGTCGGTGGCTGCGGAGGGCATTGACGCAGGTGGGCGCTCCTTTCGAGACCGGATGGCGGCGGCGCGCATGTCCGCCTTGCTGGAACTGCTCTATGCAACGGGCCTGCGAGTCTCGGAACTGGTCAGCCTGCCTGCAACCGCCATTCGCCCCAATACGCTCATGCTCACGATCAAGGGCAAGGGTGGCAAGGAACGTCTGGTGCCCCTGACAGAGGTAGCCAAGGCGTCCGTTGCACGCTGGTGTGCCTTGCTGGCGAGCGTCGCGGGAGACAAGCCGTCGCCTTGGCTGTTCCCGGCGGAAAGCGCAGCGGGATATCTGCCGCGGCAGGTTTTTGCGCGGGATCTGAAGGCGGTGGCGGGATACGCCGGCATTGGTGCCGACCGCGTCAGCCCGCATGTCCTTAGACACGCTTTCGCCAGCCATCTCCTGCAGAACGGCGCTGATCTCAGGATCGTGCAGCAGTTGCTGGGCCATGCGGATATAGCGACGACGCAGATCTATACGCATGTGCTGGATGAACGCGCCAAGGCGATGGTGCGCGATCTGCACCCGCTCGCAGACGATCCATGACCAGGTTCAGCCGCTGGTCCGCGACAAGGCACCAATCGCCATGACCAGCGCTGCCGCACGTGGCACCATGGTATCCACGACCATGTATTCCTCCGGCGTATGTGCGTGTGCTCCAACGGGGCCGGTGGCGCATAGCGTTGGCGTGCCGACCGCCGAGGTGAAGCCGGAATCCGCGCAGCCCCCCGTGAATGCGCCCGTTACCGTCTGGCCAAGTGCAGCCGCTGCGGCGGAGTATGTTTCAAACAGCGCAAGGTTGGCGGATGTCTGTTCGAGGGGCACGAACTCTCCCTTGATGGAAAGCGCGGCACTGGTGCCCGCGACATGCTGTGTTGCTGCGATTGCCTGGCAAGCTTGCAACAGAAAGGATCGATCTGCCGCCTTGATGTAGCGCAGATCGATCTCGCCTCTGGCCTTTGGGGCCACCGTGTTCACGGATTGGCCGCCGCTGATCAGGCCGACATTGCAGGTGATTCCACGCTCGTGATCGGTCAGCGCATGGAGTTCGGTGATCTTCATGGCGAGGGCACCGATGGCGCTGCGTCCATCCTGATGGTTCGCGCCGGAATGGGCGGCCTTGCCCTTGACGTCGAGGATGAGGAAGAGGCCGCCCTTGCGTCCGGTCACGACGGCACCGCCTGGGCGACCGGGTTCGGCGTTGAGCACGGCCCTTGCGCCAGTTGCTGTGGCCTCGATCAAGGCGCGGGAGGCAGGCGAGCCGATCTCCTCGTCACTGGTGAACAGCCCCGTGAGGGGTGTGTGATTGCCGCCGAAACGCTTGAAGGCAGCCATGACATAGGCGTTGATCACGAGGCCCGCCTTCATGTCGCACACGCCGGGTCCGTAAGCCTTGCCATCGGTGATGGTGAAGGGTCTTCGGGTCGCTTCCCCCGCGGGAAACACCGTGTCCATGTGGCCCATGAGCACAACTGCCGCATTGCCCGGCCCAGTGACCCGAAACCGCCGCACGTCGCCGGCGATATCTTGCGGAAAGCGCTCGCCAGAAAGACCTTCGCTTTCGAAAAAGGCCGTGATGATGTCACCAACCCGATCAACGCCCGCCTTGTCGTAAGAACCGCTGTCGGTGTTTACCAGTCTTTCCAACAGGGCCAGCATCGCGCCCTTCTGGCTTTCCAGCCAGCGGATATGGTTCGAGAGATCAGCCATGGGTTCATCCTCCTGAGAAGGATTTACGCCGCAGAGGCCGTGTTGACCACCGTCATGAACTGCTCGGCCTCACTGCGAAACTGTGCAGAAATCGTTTCGACCTCTTCAGCAAGCGTGCGCAACGCTTCCGCCATTGTCTTGGCTTCTTCGGTCTGGGCGAAGGTGCGCGACGAGGTGTCCTGCGCCACTGCGGCTTCACCGCTGAGGTCGGCCATGATGCGGGCAATCTCGGTGACGGAATGATCCTGTTGGCGGACCGCCGCCGCGACAGCGACGGAGGATTCCTCGACCAATGCGAGCGTTTCTGCAAGGGCACCGACCGCACCAGCGCCCTGGGTTGCCGCGTCCTGCATGGTGAGGATCTGGCGGGAGATATCGGCGGTTGCTGTTGCTGTCTGTGTCGCCAACGCCTTGATTTCCTGGGCGACGACAGCGAAGCCTTTACCAGCCTGTCCTGCGCGAGCGGCCTCGATCGTGGCGTTGAGTGCCAACAGGTTTGTCTGGGCCGCCACCGAGTTGATGATCTCGACTATCGAGGTGATGTCCGCCGCGCGCGCCTTCAATGACAGCATCCGCTCCTGCGAATCGTTGCTGTTGCCCACCGCCTTCTGCACGGCGGCATTTGCCCGTTCGGTCTGCACGGATATTTCCGCGATGGAATGGGCCAACTCTTCCGTAGCGGTGGCTACGCTGGTGCTCTTGTAGGCAGTGCCAGCCGACGCTTCCATGGCGGAGCGGGCGTTGCCATCAAGGTCATGCGAGATCGACGCGAGAGACACGGAGAACCTGGCAAGTTGACCCGATGAGTCCGACAAGGCCTGGCGCGTGCTGGACAAGGCTCCATCGAAATTGTGAACGGCTTGCGTGAGATCACGGCTGCGGCTGGCCCGATCCGTTGCATCGTCAAGCTGCACAGTTGTGAGCCGCTGACGTTCCTGCATCGCGCTTTGGAATATCTGGACAGAGCGCGCCATCGAGCCGATTTCGTTGGTGTGGTTGGTATGGGGGATCGCCTGGTCCGTGGCACCGCCAGAAATATTCTGCATGGCATTGCGGATGGCCGCGATAGGGCGTGTGATGCTGCGCCCGATCAGAAAGGCGACAAGCGTGGCGAGCAACAAGGACAGCAGGAGCGTGGCAATTGTCATGATTCGCGTCTGGTCTTTGACCATCGCTGCATTGGCTTGAGCCGTGTTGGCGAGCAGAGAGTTTTGCTCCGTTATCCGGTCGATGATCGGCGTGACAATAGTGAAGATCGTGGAGGCGATGGCAATATCATTGTTCATTGCCACAACCTGATTGATCCATGTGTCGAAAGCCTCGTCCAGGCGTGTCATTGCCCATCCAATATCAACCTTGCCTTGCACGGATTTGGGAATCTTCTCGGTCAGCACGGCCGCTTCGGCGAGCTCTCCAGACAGCTTGATCAGAAGGATGCGATCCGGCTTGGTGCCGGCCTCGCCGATGATTCCGAGCATATCACCAAGTTTGGAGGCCAGCTGCAGCGCGGCAAAGGCCTCTGGCGTCCGCTCTTCCGTTCTCAGGAGGATATTGCGGGTCTCCGTGAGGCTGATCATGCGATCTTCGAGCGTCAGCTTGAGGCGCTCGAGAGAGTCCGGACCCGAGCGCTTTTGAGGTGGGATGATCTGGCGGATCGAGTCCCGAATGGTCAAGACCATTTCCAGCAGCTTCTTTAGCTCGGCGTCGCTGATAATCCCGGATGATATGCTCTGGACTTTACGCGCCTTGTCTGCGGTCACATCAAGCATGGCCTCAGTCGATTCAATCGCCAGCTTTCCAGGAGTATCCTTGAACGATTCAAAGCGAAGCCGCGCCTGGTTCATCGCCTGAGTGAAGTCAGAGATGCGCTCGCCGACGCGGTGAGATTTCTCGACGGTCGCCGATGTTTCCTCCAGGTTCAAGATTGCCCAATGCAGCGTCAGCCCGACGCTGAGCATCCCTGCAATGCCGATGGAACTGACCAGCGTGATTTTCGCGCCGATCCCGACGGAAGAGAAAATACTGCGTCCGAACGACAACATCGGATGCCCCTTGAAGTGACTCAAGCGTCTTGATGGCCCGGTCAGGGTTAATTCTTTCGAAATCCAGCTGCAACGAATGTGAAAAAAACAGACCTGAGGCGGCTGATCTGATCAGTTTGCAGTCTACAGCCTTGCCGCGACGATCTCGACTTCGACCTTGTAGATTTCTGCTGCGAAACCCGAGACGATCATCAGCGTTGAGGCCGGTGGTGGATCGCAGACATAACGGTCTCTCACCGCCATATAGTCCGGCAAATAGGCACGATCTGTCACGAAGGCGTTGATGCGCACGATATCGCGGAATTCCATATCGGCGGAGCGCAGAATGTCCCCAATCGCGCGAAAGCATAGATCGGCCTGCGCAGCGGCATCAGGTGGCACGTGCTTGTCCCTGGCGATGCCCAACTGGCCCGATGCAAACAGCAAGCGGGCGCCCGGGGGCACTTCGATGCCGTGGCTGTACCTGGCGAAAGGCGGGTGGAGGGAAGGGGGCACATGAGATTTGAGCATGGTTGAAAATCTAAACTGAAGGCTTGGTTCTCTGCAACCCACGCAAGACGCCGCGTGCAAAGGTGGCCAAGTCCAGTTTCGCCGCCTGCATTTTGTGCGCTGCACAAATATCAGGCATCGTGACGGTTCAGCCGGCAATTGTTCACGGGCGCCGGATTGCCTTGAATGCGATGATCGGGTGGGTTTGCTGACCGTATTTGACCCATTGGTGCTGTGATTGTCGTCATATCACGGGACGAGACGCATCGAGCGATTTTGGCACAAGCCTTGAATAGAATTTCTGAAAATTGATTTCTGGCTGCCGTGCCGTCTTGCGTGCAGCGCTCCAGAAGGATGTCGGAATGGGACTGACCACATTGAAGGACAGCAGCCTTGTTGTCTTGCCGTCGCCGACCAGTGACAAAGGCGTCGCATACTTCACGCCAGCCAAGGCGGAGATCGTGCGGTTGAAGCCACCTGGGCCGTCGGCGCTCGTCAAGTCAGTCCGATCCTGGGGGAACTGGACGTTGCTCAACGTGCTGCCGCCGATGATCACCGTGGCGCTGCTGCTGCTTGTCTGGCAAATCGCCTTCTCGAAGCCGGGCGCGACACTTCCAGCTCCGACTGTCGTCTGGAAAGAAGCAGGCGAACTCATTTTGAACCCGTTCTACTGGGCAGGTTCCCAAGATATCGGTCTTGGCTGGCGTGTGTGGACATCGCTCCAGCGCGTGGTTGTTGGGTTTGGCCTGGCAGCAGTGGTCGGTATTCTGGTGGGCGCAACGATTGGCCAGTCGATTTGGGCGATGCGTGGGCTTGATCCTGTGTTTCAGGTGCTGCGGACTGTGCCGCCACTCGCATGGCTGCCGATTTCGCTTGCGGCCTTCCGGGATTCGAACCCTTCCGCCATCTTCGTGATCTTCATCACGGCAATCTGGCCCGTGATTATCAACACGGCGGTCGGCATCCGCAACATTCCGCAGGATTATCGCAACGTTGCCGCTGTGCTCAGGCTCAACTCCATCGAGTTTTTCTTCAAGGTGATGCTGCCATCGGCGGCGCCTTATATCTTCACCGGGCTGCGGATCGGTATTGGTCTTTCCTGGCTGGCCATCGTCGCGGCTGAAATGCTGACGGGTGGTGTCGGCATCGGCTTCTTTATTTGGGATGCCTGGAATTCCTCGCGCCTGCCCGACATCGTCGTGGCCTTGCTCTACATCGGCGTTGTGGGTTTCGTGCTCGACCGCCTGGTCGCGGCACTGGGCAACGTTGTCACCCGTGGCACTGCCGCTTCGTGATCTGAAGGGAAACAAGCAATGGCAAAAGCCTATCTCAAGCTTGATCACATCGACAAAAGCTTCAGTCGTGGCAACACGTCGACAGAAGTTCTCAGCGACATCAACCTCACTATCGGACACGGCGAGTATGTCTCGATCATCGGCCATTCTGGTTGCGGAAAATCCACGCTCCTGAACATCATCGCGGGCCTGACCGAGGTGACCAAGGGAGCCGTTCTCCTCGAGGACATGGAGGTCAACAGCCCCGGCCCGGATCGTGCAGTCGTGTTCCAGAACCATTCTCTGCTGCCCTGGCTGACGGTGTATGAAAACGTCTCGCTGGCCGTGAACAAGGTGTTCGGCTCGAAAAAATCCAAGGCCGAGCGCGATGAGTGGATTCGCCACAATCTCGCGCTGGTCCACATGACGCACGCTCTCGACAAGCGCCCCTCGGAAATCTCGGGAGGCATGAAGCAGCGTGTCGGTATCGCGCGTGCCCTGGCGATGGAGCCGAAGATCCTGTTGCTCGATGAGCCCTTCGGTGCGCTCGACGCCTTGACCCGCGCCCACCTCCAGGACTCGGTGATGGAGATTCACGCGCGGATCAAGAACACCATGATCATGATCACCCATGATGTGGATGAGGCCGTGTTGCTCTCCGACCGCATCGTCATGATGACGAATGGACCTTCCGCCACCATTGGAGAGGTGCTCGACGTCAAGCTCCTGCGTCCGCGCCGCCGTCTGGATCTTGTCAATGATGCCACTTACACCCATTGTCGGGCGGCTGTTCTCGAGTTTCTCTACGCCCGGCACAAGGCTCCTGCGATCGCGGCCTAAAAGAAACAAGAATAATCATGAGCGGCGACTTTTCTTCCGACCAGAAGCGCTATCTGGAAGGGTTTGTTTCAGGCATCCAGGCCGGCAAGCTCGCCGGAGGGGCGCCCAAGCCCGCAGCTGAGCCAAGTGGCCCGGATGCGCCGCATATCAAGGCGCAGTACGAGACGGTCGCGCGTGGCGGCAAGCTGGTCGACCAGGAGAAGTGGAAGCGCACGGAGCATCCCTTCGATGCCTACCAGCGGCTGAAAGCCCAGGCTGCGAAAGGCGAGTATCCCAAGCCGGAGGACAATTTTCGCTGGCGCTATTTCGGGCTGTTCTATGTGGCGCCTGCGCAAAACAGCTTCATGTGCCGGTTGCGCATTCCCAATGGCATCCTTACGCACTGGCAATTGGCGGGAATGGCTGATCTCGCCGAAGGCCATGCCGGGGCCTATGCCCATGTGACAACGCGGGCCAACCTGCAGATCCGCGAGATCAAGGCGGAAAGCGCAATCGCTGTCATCGAAACCATTCTCGATCTTGGTCTTTGCTCGAAAGGGTCTGGCGCGGACAACATCCGCAACGTCACTGGATCGGCGACGGCAGGGATTGATCCCCAGGAGCTGGCAGACACGCGGCCACTGGCGCGGGAGTGGCACCATCACATCCTCAATTCGCGCACGCTTTTCGGTCTGCCACGCAAGTTCAATGTGGCCTTTGATGGCGGTGGCATCATTCCCACGTTGGAAGAGACCAACGATATCGGCTTCCAGGCGGTTTCAGTAGGCGATGGTGCCGGGGTGGAGCCCGGCGTGTGGTGGCGTGTTGTGCTGGGCGGAATCTCGGGTCACCGGGATCTGGCGCGTTCTACCGGAGTGTTTTGCAGCGCGGAAGATTGCACTCCTGTCGCCGAGGCGATGCTGAAGGTGTTCATCGCCCAGGGAGACAGGACAAACCGGGCCAAGGCTCGACTGAAATATGTCCTGGATGACTGGGGCTTTGATCGCTTCATCCGCGAAACGGAAGCTGTGCTTGGTCGCAGCCTGACGCGCATTGC
This sequence comes from Hyphomicrobiales bacterium, assembly GCA_031378805.1. Taxonomy (GTDB): domain Bacteria; phylum Pseudomonadota; class Alphaproteobacteria; order Rhizobiales; family Beijerinckiaceae; genus JADCCX01. The sequence goes on along the minus strand of JANNEO010000044.1, from coordinate 8,588 downwards.
CGAGAGTGCCATTGCGCCACGTCCGGACTTTAACCGTTCCGCGCATATCGGCGTTCACAGCCAGAAACAGGCGGGCCTGAACTGGGTTGGCGTGACGATGCCCGTCGGCAAGCTCACGGTTGCGCAGATGCGCGGCATCGCAGCGCTGGCGCAGGCCTGTGGCGATGGCGATATCCGGCTGACCGTATGGCAGAATCTGCTGCTCTCAGGCGTGCCTGACGGCAAACTGAAGCAAGTGGAAAAGGCGATAGAAAAGCTGGGGCTTTCGCTGTCCGCGACCTCGCTTCAGGCTGGTCTTGTGGCCTGCACTGGAGCCACGGGCTGCAAGTTCGCAGCTGCACACACCAAGGAAGACGCACTCGTCATCGCGTCCCATGTGGATGCCAGGCTGACGCTCGACCAGCCTGTCAATGTGCATCTCACGGGATGTCATCATTCATGTGCTCAGCACTACATTGGTGACATCGGCCTGATCGGCGCCAAGGTTCCCGTGAATGACGATGGCGATACGGTCGAGGGCTATGACATCGTGGTCGGTGGCGGGTTCGCTGACAAGGCTAAGATTGGGCGAGAGGTCTGGAAAGGCGTCAAGGCTGATGATGCGCCAATCCGTGTCGAGCAGTTGCTGCGGGCGTGGCAGAACAATCGCGTGGATCGGGACGAGAGTTTCCAAGCCTTCGCCAACCGCCATGACGATGATCGTCTGAAGGCCTTGGTCGAGGCGGCAGGGTCCGCGTCATGACCATCCAGATGCCGCCGGTCAAGACCTTCGATCTGCTTCCGGAGAATGCCCCATTTTCGCCAGATCAAAGGGTGTGGTTGAGCGGCTTTTTCGCGGGATATCTCAATCTTGACACGGCGGCGGTGACGGCTCTGTCACCGGGCGAGGCCGCCACGCTGCTCGATACGGCGCCCGCCGAGGATATGGATGCGCCCTGGCATGATCCAGCCATGGTGATCGCCGACCGGATGACGCTGGCCGAGGGCAAGCCGGTGAAGCGGCGGATGTTCGCCGCCATGGCGCAGCAGAATTGTGGCCAGTGCGGCTATCTCTGCGAGACCTATTCCGCTGCGATCGCAGAGGGCAAGGAGCCCAAGCTCAACCTGTGTGCGCCAGGCGGCAAGGACACGCTGCGGATGCTGAAGACGCTAGCGGAGGAACTCGCCCAGGGGGCGAGTTCGGCTGCGCATGTTCAGGCAGCGGAAGAAACGCGCAAGCCGCTGGGTGAAAAAGGTACGTCCCGCGACAATCCTGCAGAGGCAGTATTTCTGGGGCGTCGCAAGCTCAATGGCGAGGGGTCCGAGAAGGAGACATACCATGTCGAGTTCGATCTCTCCGGCAGCGGCATCACCTATGTCGCCGGTGACTCGTTTGGTATCTTTGCTGCCAACGATGCCCGTCTCGCGGATGCCGTAATTGCCTTGATCGGAGCAAGGCCGGAGCACGACATAGGGGGCAAGGCCTTGCGCGATGTGCTGATCCACGACAGAGCACTGGGACCGGCACCCGACAGTCTGTTCCAGCTCATTTCCTTCGTGACGGGGGGGGCTGTGCGGGCCAAGGCGCAGGCGTTGGCAAAGGGCGAGGATCCCGACGGCGATCTGACGTTGCTCGACGTGCTGGGAACATTGCACAAGTTTGCAGGCCTGAAGGTCAGCCCGGAAGCCTTCGTCGAGGCGCTCGACGCGTTGCAGCCGCGTCTTTATTCGATCTCGTCATCGCCGCGCCATCAGGTCGGGCGGTTGACGTTGACGGTTGATACTGTGCGCTACACGCTTGGGCGGCGGCAGCGGATGGGAGTCGCGTCGACCTTCCTGGGTGAGCGACTGGAGTCTGGCTCGACGCTGCCAGTCTATGTGCAAAAGGCGCATGGCTTCGGTCTGCCAGATGATCCGTCCCTCCCCATCATCATGGTTGGGCCCGGAACTGGGATCGCGCCGTTTCGTGCCTTCCTGCAGGATCGTGCCGCCAGCAATGCGCCGGGCCGCAATTGGCTATTCTTCGGCCATCAGCGCATGGCGAGCGATTTTTTCTACGCGGATGAGTTGAATGCGATGAAAGAACGCGGCCAGCTTGACCGCCTGACGCTGGCCTGGTCCCGCGACGGCAAGGACAAGATCTATGTGCAAGACCGAATGCGCGAGACCGGTGCCGAACTCTGGAACTGGTTCCAGCAAGGTGCGCATTTCTATGTCTGCGGTGATGCCAAGCGCATGGCGAAGGATGTGGAGCGGGCGCTCGTCGATATCGCGGCTGAGCAGGGCAAGATGAGTATCGACGAGGCGGTGGCGTATGTGGCGGGCCTCAGGAAGACCGGACGCTACCAGGCGGACGTCTATTGATTATGGCGAAGATTGTTTCCTTTCCTCGCACCCGTCCACCACGTGAGACCACGGCACGGATGGGTGACCTTGCGACGCTGCCGGTCTTCCTGAAGCTGCGGGACAAGGCCGCGCTTGTTGCTGGTGGATCGGCTGGGACGGCGTGGAAAGCAGAGTTGCTGGCGGCTGCCGGTGCCCGCGTGCGGATCGTCTGGGATACACCCGATGCAGAGACGGTGCGGTTGGTGATGGAATGGCCTGAACGCGTGACGCTGGTGCAACGGTCGCTTGAACTGTCTGACTTTGATGGCGCAGCCATTGCCATCGGGGCGCTGGAGGATGATTCTGAGGGTGCGCATTTTGCCGCGATGGCCCGTGCCCGGGGTATCCCTGTCAACGTGGTGGATAAGCCCGCATTCTGCGACTTCCAGTTTGGGGCCATCGTCAACCGTTCGCCTCTCGTGATCGGCATTTCAACCGATGGGGGGGCGCCACCCCTCGGGCAGGCGATCCGCTCCATGATCGAGACGCTGCTGCCATCGGGCCTGGCACGCTGGGCGGCGGCGGCCAAGAGCTGGCGCGGACGGGTGATGAGCGTGGGATTGGACGGCGCGGACCGCAGGATTTTCTGGCGGCGGTTCGCAACGGAAGCGATGGCCCGCCCGAATGAGGCACCGTGCCCGGTCGAGCGCGAGGCCATGATCGCTGATCTGCAGCACCGCGACCTGAGTGTCGGCAAGGGCCATCTGGCGCTGGTGGGTGCAGGGCCGGGCGATCCCGAATTGTTGACGTTGAAGGCTGTCCGCTTTCTGCGCGAGGCCGACGTTATCCTCTATGACGATCTTGTCGGTGATGGAATTCTCGCCTTCGGGCGACGAGAGGCCCGCAAGATTCACGTCGGAAAACGTGGTGGGCAGGCGTCTTGTGCGCAAACCGACATCACCGCGCTGGCGGTCCTGTTGGCGCAGGAAGGCAACCGCGTTGTGCGGCTGAAAGGTGGCGATCCACTGATCTTCGGCAGGGCGGACGAGGAGATTGCGGCTGCTGCTGTTGCTGGTGTCGCCTTTACCATTGTCAACGGCATATCTGCTGCACAGGGTGCGGCGGCGGCACTGGGCGCATCGCTGACCCGCCGTGGCGTGGCGCGTCGGTTGCAGTTCGTCACGGCCCATGCAGAAACGGGCGACATGCCCGACAGTATCGACTGGGCAAGCATCGCCGATCCTGACGTGACTACATGCCTCTACATGGGGCGACGCAACCTGGGTGTCTTCCTTGACCGGGCCTTCGCGGCGGGTCTCGACTGCAAGACGCCAGCGCGCTTCATCATCAGCGCAACGTTGCCAGAGCAGACGATTATTGCAGGAAGCGCAGGCACGATCAGTGCCGATGTGCTGGCCTGCTGCCAACATGGACCGGGCATCCTGATGCTGGGTTATGCGTTCAGTCCAGTCATGCCAGCGATCGTCGAGACTGTTCGGATTGCGGCGGAGTAGAACGCTTGAGCGGGCTTGTTCATGTCGTGATCGTGCCTGACCTCGCTCTCATGGGTAGCCCGCAGCAGTCTCGATGCGAACCCGGATGGCAAGAAGCCATCCGCGGCCCTTCAGCTGCGGATGGCTCTTTGTGTATTGAACGGGATCAGTTGTTGCTGCCGCGTGAAAGATCCTGCGTGTTGATCGGGGCGAAGCCCTGATTGATTGCAGCCTGCGATGTCACGCGAGGAGCTGCAATGGGGCGCTCAACCACAACGCTGCGGCTATTCGACTGCGCGGCGAAAGCCAACTGGCTCTGGGTAATGGCCGTGCTGAGGGTGGTATCGCCACTATCGTTGGCGAAAACCGAACCGCTTGTGACGAGGGCGGCTGCGACGATGAGCGACTTGATGATGGTGCGCATGGGATATCTCCTTGATGTTGCGCCACCTCCAGGCTCTCGACACCATTGTCGTTGCGTGGAAGCGGTGGGTTTCGGCGAAAGCGTCAATGCCGCCGTCGATGGCCAGACAATCGGCTTCACGGCGATCAACCTCAAATGACGGGCGCGTGCTGTGCTGGCATCACGGCGGCGTGAATTGATCTTGGCGGAAATGTGGCGCTGTAGTCCAATGATTTCAACAACTTGCGGTTTGGATGCAGCACTGTTGCATGACAGGTCCGGCCTGGGTGCAGGTCTCGTTTGGAGCAGCGCGTCCACGCCGTGATCGTCGTTCACGGCGGCGTGACCCATTGCGGCAAAAAACGCCACGCGATAGAGCGTCAGCAATCGCCGTTCCAGAGCCGTCGAGGCACCTTGCCCAATCTCCTCACCCGGTATCAGTCCATGGTCAGCGCGGGCCAGATCGAGGCCGATGGTGCGCAGGCCGCTGTTGTCGAGCGCCTGAATGCGCTGGTGGAGCAGTTGAGCGCAACGCGTCTGGCGCGCAAATCGAGCGCATTGGGGTGGCTGTTTGGCGCAAGAGCCGTGACGTCCCATGAGATCAAGGGGCTTTATATCTGGGGAGCCGTCGGGCGGGGCAAGACCATGCTGATGGATCTGTTCCACGCCTATGTTCCGGCACAGCGGAAGCGGCGGGTTCATTTCCACGATTTCATGGCGGATGTTCATGGGCGGATTCATGCGTGGCGGCAATTGTCCCGGGATGGCAAGGTCAAGGGCAGTGATCCCATCGCGCCCGTGGCTGAAGCGCTGGCCGAGGAGGCCTGGGTTTTGTGCTTTGACGAGTTTGCGGTCAATGACATCGCCGATGCGATGATCCTGGGGCGATTGTTCTCAGCCCTGTGGGAAAAGGGTGTCGTGGTCGTTGCGACATCGAATGTCGATCCGCAAGACCTCTACCGCGATGGCCTCAACCGTGCGCTGTTCTTGCCATTCATTGCTGAATTGCAGGGGCGCATGGTTGTGCTGAAGCTGGAGGCACGGACGGATTATCGGCTGGAGAAGCTTTCGGGCGCTCCGGTCTATCACACACCTGCGGATGCTGCTGCCGTTGCGGCTCTGGATACGGCATGGTCACTCCTGACGGGCAACGCTCCAGCGCACCCGCAGGTCATCACCGTACGCACCCGCAAGGTGGAAATTCCCGCTGCAGCGTCTGGCGTGGCGCGTTTCAGCTTTGCCGACCTTTGCAACAGGCCGTTGGGTGCATCCGATTACCTTATGATCGCGCGGGAGTTCCACACCGTGATCATCGACCGGATTCCAATCATGGACTATGCGCGGCGCAACGAAGCCAAGCGCTTCATCATCCTGATCGATGTCTTCTACGAACACCACGTGAAGGTCGTGGTTTCCGCCGAGGCCGAGCCGCATCAGCTCTATACAGCGAGGGAGGGCCGTGAGGTCTTCGAGTTTGAGCGGACCATATCCCGGCTGATCGAGATGCGCTCCCAGAGCTACCTCGCGGCCCCGCATGGTCGCGTCGGCTCGAGCGCTGGTGGGGACACCGCCGGGATCGTCGAGACATGAGCGGGGGAGACGATACGCCGAAGGGGCGGATCCTGGTTGCCGCCTCCCAGCAGCTCAAGCGCTTCGGTGTGCGGAAATTCACCGTGGTCGACGTGGCGGAATGTGCGGGAATGACGCATCCCAATGTCTATCGCTATTTCACGTCCAAGACGGCCTTGATCGATGCCCTGGTGACGAACTGGCTGAAGCCGCTCGAAGAGCGCATCGAGATGGTGGTTGGTGCGCCCGATCCCGTGCTCGACAAGCTGGAGCGCATGGTGGTGGCGATGAGCAAAGCCTATCGTTCCGCAAAGGCAGAGGAGCCTGAACTTTTCGCGGCCTTTGTCACGGCAACCGCCACCAGCCGCGCTGTGTCACGCAAACATCGGGCGCGCATGAGGAGGGCCTTCGAGAAGGTGATCGAGGAAGGCATCGGTTCTGGCGTCATCGGCATCCGCGAGCGGGCGCGGGCACAGGCCCTGCTGCTGGATGCGAGCTGGCGTTTCATCGATCCAGCGTCGATCCTGGCGGAAGCTGACGACGGTATCAACCTCGACGGGCGGCTTGAGCGTGTTCTCGAAGCAGTGCTCCAACGCCTTGCCAGACGTGAGTTTTTGCTCTGAAAATACGTGACGAATGACATTTTATTTTATTTGTTGCATACTGAAAACGGTTGAAGAATCCTGTTTATGGTATTTTATTATTAGCCTAATATGTTGAATATAAACATTATTTTATGATTGTATTGTTGATTTTCCGGCTGGGCGTTTGCTGATTGACTCATTTTCGTACACGTCGCCTGTCTTGATTCAGCCTCACGCTTGAGTCAACGAGCCACGGCAGGTTCGAAGCGCGAGCCAAAAGCCCGGATTGTTCAACCCTCGAGGTATTCCATGTCCCGCAAGAAGATTGCCCTCATTGGTGCTGGCCAAATTGGCGGTACACTTGCCCATCTGGCGGGCATGAAGGAACTGGGCGACATCATCCTGTTCGATATCGCGGAAGGCATTCCGCAGGGCAAGGCGTTGGACCTGGTCGAATCGTCCGCTGTCGATGGTTTTGATGCGCTCTACAAGGGGACCAACGACTATAAGGACATTGCGGGTGCTGATGTCGTGATCGTGACGGCAGGTGTGCCGCGCAAGCCGGGCATGAGCCGCGATGATCTGGTTGCGATCAATCTCAAGGTGATGAAGGCGGTTGGCGAAGGCATCAGGCAATATGCACCAAAGGCTTTCGTCATCTGCATCACCAACCCGCTGGATGCGATGGTCTGGGCATTGCAGAAGTTCTCGGGCGTCAAGCCCAACAAGATCGTCGGCATGGCAGGTGTGCTCGATTCGGCCCGCATGGCCTACTTCCTTGAGGAGGCGACCGGCGTTTCAATCAAGGATATCTCGACGTTCGTGTTGGGTGGTCATGGTGACGACATGGTGCCGCTGGTGCGTTATTCGACGGTTGGCGGCATTCCCTTGCCCGACCTCATCAAGATGAAGTGGCTGACGCAGGAGCAACTCGATGCCATCGTCGAGCGCACCCGCAAGGGCGGTGGCGAGATCGTCAACCTGCTCAAGACCGGTTCGGCCTTCTATGCGCCAGCGGCTTCCGCCATCGCCATGGCCGAGAGCTACCTGAAGGATCACAAGCGCGTGCTGCCTTGTGCGGCCTATCTCAACGGCGCTTACGGCGTGAAAGGCATGTTCATCGGCGTTCCCGTCGTCATCGGCGAGAAGGGCGTGGAGCGCGTGATCAAGATCAAGCTGAACAAGGCCGAGCAGGAGATGATGACGAAATCCATCGCATCCGTGACTGGGCTGATCGATGCCTGCAAGGCGATTGATCCGTCGTTGAAGTAATTCGGCGGCCTTAGGCAGTCGGGAGTGGGCCATCGGGATTTCCGACTGCCGACGGCCCACTTCCGAATGCTGCTTCAGAGGAGAATACATGAACATTCACGAATATCAGGGCAAGGCGGTCATCAAGGCCTTCGGTGCCAATGTCTCCGCCGGGTTTGCGGCGACGACCGTGGCCGAAGCCGTCGAAGGCGCGAAGAAGCTGCCTGGCCCGCTGTATGTGGTGAAAAGCCAGATCCATGCGGGCGGGCGCGGCAAGGGCAAGTTCAAGGAACTGCCCGCTGATGCCAAGGGCGGTGTGCGGCTCGCCAAGTCGGTCGCCGAAGTCGAGGCTCATGCGAAGGAAATGCTGGGCAACACGCTGGTGACGATCCAGACCGGACCTGCGGGCAAGCAGGTGAACCGCCTCTACATCGAGGATGGCTCGGATATCGAGAAGGAATTCTACCTCTCCCTCCTCGTCGACCGCGTGACGGCGCGCGTGTCTTTCGTGGTCTCGACCGAAGGCGGCATGGACATCGAGAAGGTGGCGCATGACACGCCGGAGAAGATCATCAGCTTCTCTGTCGATCCTGCCACCGGCGTGATGCCGCACCATGGCCGCACTGTCGCCAAGGCGCTTGGCCTGACCGGCGATCTCGCCAAGCAGGCGGGTGTCGTGGTCAGCCAGCTCTATACGGCGTTCATGGCCAAGGACATGGAGATGATGGAGGTGAACCCCCTCATCATCACCAAGGACGGCAATCTCAAGTGCCTCGACGCCAAGGTGTCGTTCGACGGCAATGCGCTCTATCGCCACCCCGACATGGTGGAGCTGCGCGATCTCACGGAAGAGGATTCCAAGGAGATCGAGGCCTCGAAATATGATCTCAGTTACATCACGCTCGATGGCCAGATCGGCTGCATGGTCAATGGCGCCGGTCTCGCCATGGCCACGATGGACATCATCAAGCTCTACGGCATGGA
>JANNEO010000019.1:0-31959 GCA_031378805.1 Hyphomicrobiales bacterium | reverse complement strand
ATCCCTCCCCCTTGCGGGGAGGGTGGCCCGAAGCGAAGCGCAGGGTCGGGAGGGGGTCACGCTGACCTCTCCGGATAACGGGGCGCGACCCCCTCCCGGCTCCCTTCGTTCGCCACCCTCCCCACAAGGGGGAGGGACGGGCACAATCGTGACCCTCACACCCTACGCGATTCCAGACGGCGGTTCCGCCAAAGTGCTCAGCCTCGGTGCACGCAAGGGCCGCATCTTTGCTGCCGAGCGTGCCGACGAGAACGCCAACGTCTTCGATGCGGCCGTCGGCCATGTCCGAGCCTTGCAGCAGGCGGGAAAGCGCGTCGTGATCGCGGCCTGGACCGATGGCTCGCGTGATCGCCTTGCCGGTGTCATGGCGGATCATGGCCTGACACATGCCAGAACGATCACCTCGCTGGCCTCCGCCCGCACGTTGGCCGCTAACGAGGCTGGCCTCACGGTGCTGCCGTTGGAATCAGGCTTCGAGCTGGATGATCTGGCGGTGCTCTCAGAGCAGGATATCCTGGGCGAGCGCATGGTGCGGGGGCGTGCGCCTTCCAAGCGTGCCAAGGATTTCATTGCCGAGGCCTCCAGCCTGTCCGTCAACGATGTCGTGGTGCATGTCGATCACGGCATCGGACGCTTCATCGGGTTGCGGACAGTGACCGCACTTGGCTCGCCCCATGATTGCGTGGAACTGCACTATCATAACGGCGACAAGCTGTTCCTGCCGGTCGAGAACATCGAACTGCTGTCGCGCTACGGCGGCGAGGACACGGAGGTGCAGCTGGATCGCCTGGGCGGCGGCGGCTGGCAAGCCCGCAAGGCCAAGCTGAAGAAGCGTATTCTTGAGATGGCCAAGCAGCTGATCAAGATCGCGGCGGCCCGCATCATGCGCGAGGCCCCCAAGTTCGTGGCCAACGACAACGCCTATCAAGATTTCGTGGCACGCTTTCCCTACGACGCGACGGACGACCAGCAGAACGCCATCGATGCCGTGCTGGACGATCTGGCGGCCGGCCGCCCGATGGACCGGCTGATCTGCGGCGATGTCGGTTTCGGCAAGACCGAGGTGGCACTGCGGGCGGCCTATGCCGTGGCGATGTCCGGCAAGCAGGTGGCGGTCGTGGTGCCGACAACGCTGCTGTCGCGCCAGCATTTCCGCACGTTTGCCGACCGCTTCCAGGGTCTGCCGATCCGTGTGGCGCAGGCCTCGCGCATGGTCGGCAGTGCTGATCTCGCGGCGGCGAAGAAAGGCATATCCGACGGCACGGTGGATATCGTGGTGGGCACCCACGCGCTCCTTGGTAAGTCCATTGAGTTCAAGGACCTCGGCCTGCTGATCGTGGACGAAGAGCAGCATTTCGGCGTCGTCCATAAGGAGCGCCTGAAGGAGCTTCGCGCCGAGGTCCATGTGCTGACCCTCTCCGCCACGCCTATTCCGCGCACGTTGCAGCTGGCGCTCACCGGCGTGCGCGAGCTCTCGATCATCGCCACGCCGCCGGTGGATCGCCTGGCTGTCCGCACCTTCATCGCGCCGTTCGATCCCATGATCGTGCGGGAGGCGCTGTTGCGCGAGCGTTATCGCGGCGGCAAGAGCTTCTATGTCGTGCCGCGCATTGAGGATCTGGCAGAAGTGCGCGCCTTCCTCGACAGCGCCGTGCCCGAGATCAAATACGGCATCGGCCACGGCCAGATGGCGCCGACCGAACTGGAAGACGTGATGGGCCAATTTTACGACGGCAAGTTCGATGTGCTGCTCTCCACCACCATTGTCGAATCTGGCCTCGACATCCCTTCGGCCAACACGCTTGTTATCCACCGTGCCGATATGTTCGGCCTGGGTCAGTTGTATCAGCTGCGCGGCCGCGTGGGGCGCGGCAAGACGCGGGCCTATGCCCTGTTCACGCTGCCCGCCAACAAGCCGCCGACCGTTGGTGCCGAGAAGCGCCTGAAGGTGCTGCAATCGCTCGACAGCCTGGGCGCGGGCTTTCAGCTGGCGAGCCACGATCTCGACATTCGCGGCGCGGGCAACCTGCTGGGCGACGAGCAATCCGGCCATATCAAGGAGGTGGGCTACGAACTCTATCAGCAGATGCTGGAAGAGGCCGTCGCCAACCTCAAGGCGGGCATCGAAGACCCCGTGGAGGAGCAATGGTCCCCCACCATCGTCACCGGCACGCCGGTGCTGATCCCCGAGGCCTACGTGACCGAGCTTGACCTGCGCATGGGCCTCTACCGCCGCCTGTCGTCACTGGAGGACGATGCCGCCATCGAGGGGTTCGCCGCCGAAATGATCGACCGTTTCGGCCCGCTGCCGCCGGAGGTCGAGCAGCTGCTCGGCATCGTCGCCATCAAGACCCTCTGCCGCCGCGCCAATGTGGAAAAGGTCGAGGCGGGGCCGAAAGGCATCGTCGTGGCCTTCCGCGGCAACGCCTTCGCCAATCCGGACGGGCTGGTGCGCTATGTCTCGGAACGCGGCAGTTTCGCCAAGGTGCGCCCGGACATGCGCGTGGTGTTCATCGGCGACTACGAGGCCCCGGCGAAGCGCCTGCGCGAGACGCGGCGGCTGATGGGGGATATGGCGAAGATTGCGGAGAAGGGGAAGATCTGATGCCTGCCAATCCTAGTTCAGATTCAACAACACGTCGGGATTGTTCCTTGCGATCCAGACTGAAACGTAACTTGCCAATCCGAGCCAGAGACAGCGCAGACCGACCATTGCTGCCGAGAGGCGATCAATGCGTAAGGCCATGGAACAACTGAAGATCGCGACTGCCAGTCCGACAACGGTATCCAGCGCGCCAAGAACCGGGCTTTTGAGTAGGAAAAAGACGGTCGGGAACACGGCGAACAGGACCCAGCCGACCAGTTCGCTGACGATGAAACAAGATCTGTCCCGGCTGTGTGCTGCATTGGCGATGCGGTAGAGTGCAATGGCGGACGTGACGTTGAGGAACAGCCAGACGGGCGGAAAGCTCCACGCCGGTGGGGCGATTACGGGCTGCCGGAATGTGTTGTAGAAGATGGCATCCCCGGCCAGACCGGCCGGGACAGCGCTGACCATGTTCGCTGCCAGCATGACCAGTGCAGCGTGCCACCAGCGAAATCTGAATGAGAACATAAACTGAGCCTCCGTTTATATATCGTATATCATATTATATAAAATATTTCAAATCTTACTCGAGGAGGGAGTCCGGACCCATGCCGCGCCCGAGAGGTAGCCTCAACGCAGACTTTTCCGCCAGTCGAAGCACATTGCTGAACAGGCTGCGCAAGGCGGTGGTCGGAATCGATCCACCATCAAGCTTGCGCGGTCTGGCGCTGGCCTCGGACGTTTCGGTGCCAACCCTGAGGCACTATTTCGGCGACAAGGACGCCGTGTTCACGGCGGTGTTTGAAGATTGCCGAAGCGGCGCTGTTGTCGAACTGCAGACCGCCGCAACCCCGTCAGGGCCGTTCGAGACATCCGTTCGTGATCTGGTGGAGCATGTTGCGGAAGGGTTCCGTTGGGGGGGTCTGGCCCGATTGCATGCCGTTGGCCTGATCGAAGGCCTGGCGGCGCCGACTGTTGGCGGCGCGTATCTTTCCAATGTTCTGGAGCCGACCATCTCGGCGGCGCAGATGCGTCTGCAAGCCCATATTGATCGCAGAGACATGCAGGCCGTTTGTGCGCGTCATGCAGCCATTAGCCTGGTTGCGCCCATCGTTCTTCTGTTCCTACACCAGATGGGACTGAACGGTGCCCGGACATATCCAACCGATGTGGGCGCGTTTCTGACCGCGCACGCCGATGGATTTATACTCGGCTACGGTGCGTGATCGGGTTCTCGCGAACTGAAAGGCGCTGATTTTGTTGAGGCTGCGTGGCGTTGGGCAATTCTTGAGTTGTGCTCATCGCACGATTAGCTTTGCGAAAAGCTCTGTAATGAGTTATATTTTAATATAACAGGAGGCTCTCATGTTGACATCGACTCTGCGAACCGTTGGCGGTTCGGTGATGATGACCATCCCCAAGGCGGTTCTCGACGTGCTCGGCCTTGGCGTGAATGACAAGGTTGCCCTGCATGTCGATGGCGGGCGGCTTCTGGTTGAGCCGCGGTCGCGCCCCAAATACGCGTTGGCCGAACTGCTCGCACAATGCGACGCGAGCGCTGATCCATCGGACGGGTTGAGCGCATGGGATGCGGCTGAACCTGTCGGACGGGAGGCCATCTAGTGGAGCGTGGTGACATATGGCACGTGGACCTGAACCCGACGAAAGGCCGTGAACAGGCGAACCCTCGCTATGTCCTCGTGCTCACGCCACGCGAATTTAACGTGCTCGGCACGCCAATCGTTGCGCCTATCACCATTGGCGGCAATTTTGCCCGTGAACGGGGATTTGCGGTCTCACTGTCTGGCGCGGGCACCAATGCGACAGGGGTTATTCTCTGCAACCAGTTGCGCGCGCTCGATTTGAAAGCGCGGGGCGCAAAATTCTCCGAGAAGGTTCCAGATTTCATCATGGACGATGTGCTTGCACGCGTGCAGCCGCTTTTTGAATAGGTCTCACGCTTGCCTGGGATGACAGCGCGGTCTTTGCGGCTGATTGGCTAAAGGTGATTGCCCTCTTCATCCCTCCCCCTGGCGGGGAGGGACAGCGAGCTTCAGCGAGCAAGGGAGGGGGGAAGTCGAAATATCCACGGTGGATGTCTACACTTCCCCCCTCCCTTCGCGGCTTTGCCGCTCTTCCCTCCCCGCCAGGGGGAGGGATGAACTCCCCCCAAAATTCCCCACCCCGACCCCCTTTCCGTCATGACGCCGCCATCAGGAATGCTACTCTGATGGCATCGAATCGCGTGAGGGCCATCGCCATGCCTCGCCTGTTTGCCGGTCTGGAAATCCCGGTCTCTGTCGCCACTGTGCTCTCCGGCTTGCGGGGCGGGTTGACGGGGGCGCGATGGATCGAGCCTTCGGATTATCACATCACCCTCCGGTTCATCGGCGACGTGGGCAATCGCATCGCCCAGGAGATCGACATCTTGCTCGCCGATATCCGGCGGGAGACGCTTGACATTCGTCTCTCCGGCCTCGATGTCTTTGGCGGGGACAGGCCGCACGCGCTGCTGGCGACAGTCGAGCCAACTCGACCGCTGATCGAGCTGCAATCCGAGGTCGAACGCCTCGTCCGCGCCTGCGGCTTCGTGATCGACCGGCGGCGCTACCATCCTCATGTCACGCTGGCCCGGCTGCGCGGTGTGTCGTCCCGCGATGTGGCGGAGTATCTCTCCATTCGGGGATATTACCCGTCGCAGAATTTCAGGGCGGATCGCTTCGTACTCTTTTCCGCCCGTGACACGGTCGGCGGTGGCCCTTACCGTGTCGAGACGGCATATCCGTTGAGAGAGTATTCTTACGCCGGAGCGAGATGACGATGGCAGACCGATTGTTGCAAAGTGAAAAAGCCGCGGCGTTGCAGGCCCTGCCGGGATGGGCCGCCACCGAGGGCCGCGATGCCATCCACAAGCGCTTTGTCTTCGCGGATTTCAGCGAAGCCTTCGGCTGGATGACGCGCGTGGCCCTCGTGGCCGAAAAGCTGGACCATCACCCCGAATGGTCGAATGTCTACAAGACGGTTGATGTCACGCTCGCCACCCATGACGCGGGCGGCGTGACCGCGCTCGATATCACGCTGGCGACCGCGATGGACAGGATGGCGGGCGGGTAGTGTGCGCCCTTTTCATCCCTCCCCCTTGCGGGGAGGGTGGCCCGAAGCGCAGCGCAGGGTCGGGAGGGGGTCGCGCTATTCTCACCGATAGGGCGGTGCTACCCCCTCCCGGCTCGCTGTGCTCGCCACCCTCCCCACAAGGGGGAGGGATGAAGAGTGTCACATCACTCTGATTCAAGAAGCCGTTGCATAACCCGCCCGCGCTTCCAGCCGGTCGAAGACCAGCACCGCCACCGCGCCATAGATCACGTGGCCCACGAAGCTCATGAAGGACAGGTCTCCGCCTTCGCCCAGCAGATAGAAGGACAGTCCGCCAAGGGGGGCCATGATGCCCAGCGCATTCAGCCAGGTGAACGTGCCCCAGGAAATGGCATTGATCCAGCCCTGGTTGGGATTGATGGTGCGGCTGGCGATCAGAAGCGTGACTGCGACCCAGAAGCCGACGATACCAAGCGAAACGCCGTTGCGGCTGAAATGCACCGCCACACCCGCCGTGAACGTAGCGAAGACGATGGCGTCGAGCACCGCGCTCCAGCGCGGCACAAGGCGGGAGATGATCCAGTACGCAATCGGATATCCCAGGATGCCTACGGCGTAGTGCAGGGCTTCGCGCAGCCAGTAATTCACGCCGATGCCGAATTGGTGCTGGAAGATGGCATCGATCAGTCCGGCTGGCTCCAGCGGATATCCCAGCACGGTCTTCGTCACCACGCGGGCAAACACTTCCCAGATCAGCAGGCCCGCAAGGCCGCCTGCGGCGAGATTGAAAATGGTGCGCGGCGTGGGGATGCTGAAAGCCCCGGTGGTTGGTATGGTTTGAGTCTGCATGGTCGTCTCCCCCGTTTGCATATGTGTCGCATGTTCAATGACACAGCTTGGGCGACCATGCCTTTCACAGGGCTACACAGTGGATCACTGAAGTGTGAACCTGCCGCACGTTGGGAGATTGCATCCTGACGCCATCCCCGGCAAAACGGAGTTGCCGCAAAACGGGATTGCTGCAAGACCGGATTACAGCTTGCCAAACCGGCTGTGCCAATTACTTTAAACCTAAAGCAATGCGCTTGCCCGGGAGTTGAACCATGTCCGCAGTCGTCAGCGCCAAGCCGAAGGCCGTGAAGGCTACGTTCGACTGGCAGGATCCATTCCTGATGGAGGAGCAGCTTTCGGAAGACGAGCGCATGATCCGCGATGCGGCCAGCGCCTTCGCCAAGGACGTGCTGATGCCGCGTGTGGCGGATGCCTACATGCAGGAAACGGCTGATCCCGGCCTGTTTCGGCTGATGGGCGCACAGGGTTTGCTGGGCATCACGGTGCCGGAGGAATATGGCGGCTCGGGTGCATCCTATGTGGCCTATGGCCTGGTGGCGCGCGAGATCGAGCGGGTCGATTCCGGTTACCGCTCCATGATGAGCGTGCAATCCTCGCTCGTGATGTATCCCATCTACGCCTATGGCGACGAGGTGCAGCGCAAGAAGTATCTGCCCAAGCTTGCCAGCGGCGAATTCATCGGCTGCTTCGGCCTGACTGAACCGGATGCAGGCTCTGACCCAGCCGGGATGAAGACACGGGCGAAAAAAGCCGAGGGCGGCTATGTGCTGAATGGCGCGAAGATGTGGATCAGCAACTCGCCCTTCGCCGATGTCTTCGTGGTCTGGGCCAAGTCGGAGGCCCACAACAACGATATCCGCGGCTTCATCCTGGAGAAGGGCATGAAGGGGCTGTCGGCACCCAAGATCGGCGGCAAGCTGTCGCTCAGGGCCTCGACTACGGGCGAGATCGTCATGGACAATGTGTTTGTGGCGGAAAGTCAGCTCCTCCCCAACGTCTCCGGCCTGAAAGGGCCATTCGGCTGTCTCAACCGGGCCCGCTACGGCATTTCCTGGGGTGTCATGGGGGCCGCCGAGGCCTGTATGCACCAGGCGCGGCAATACACGCTGGATCGCAGGCAATTCGGCCGTCCTCTGGCCGCCACCCAGCTTGTGCAGAAGAAACTTGCTGACATGCAGACCGAAATTGCGCTTGGGCTGCAAGCCTCGCTTCGCGCCGGCCGCATGTTTGACGAAGGCAAGCTTGCCCCCGAAGCCATCTCCATCATCAAGCGCAACAACTGCGGCAAGGCGCTCGACATCGCCCGCGTCGCCCGCGACATGCATGGCGGCAACGGCATCCAGATCGAGTATCACGTGATGCGCCACGCCGCGAACCTCGAGACCGTCAACACCTATGAGGGCACGCATGATGTTCACGCGCTGATCCTGGGGCGGGCGATCACGGGGATTCAGGCGTTTTTCTGAGTGCGTGGTTGAAAAGGAATGACAGGGTGGGGCAATGCTGACCGCCTTCAAAGCCGGAATCTGCTACTTTGCACTGGTTTTCAGTGCCGGTTTTGCGTTGGGTACGCTGCGCGAACTTGGTGTTCGCCCTCTGCTGGGCAACGACTTGGCGCGCCTGGCAGAGCTGCCGATCATGGTCTTGGTCGCCTGGCTGATATGCCGATGGCTTGTTTTGCGCCTTGAAGTCCCGACAGATGTTTTTACCCGCGTTGCAATGGGCGCGATTATGTTTGCCCTTGCCATGATCGCCGAGGCGATGGTGGGGAAGTTTGTCATGAACCTTACGGTGTCAGACCAGATGCGAATGCTTGGCGGCACGACCGGAATCATTGGCCTTATGGCGCAACTTGCAACTGCGACTTTTCCTTACCTACAAGCGAAACAGGAGCGCTCTTCATGACGATCCGCATCACCCTCGCAGGGGCTACCGGCTGGGTCGGCAGGGCGCTCGTGGCCGCCATCTCCCAAGCGCCCGATCTCAAGCTTGTGGCCGCCACGTCACGCAGCCAGAAAGGCCGTGACGCAGGTGAAGCTGCAGGTATCACTGCCATTGGCCTGCCGCTTTCGGGCACGCTCGCCGAAGCGCTGAGCACGCCATCCGATGTCGTGATCGATTATACCAAGCCGGATTCGGTCAAGCACCACGTGCTGGCGGCACTCGCCCACGGCCGCCATGTGGTGATCGGAACATCTGGCCTTACAGCGGAGGATTACGCCAAGATCGACGTTGCCGCGCAATCCGCTGGCAAGGGCGTGCTGGCTGCTGGCAATTTCTCCATTACAGCCACTCTTCTACGACGCTTTGCGTTGGAAGCCGCAAAGTACGTGCCTGATGTGGAAGTCATCGACTACGCTTCGGCTGCCAAGCCCGATACGCCGTCGGGCACGGGCCGAGAGCTGGGGGAATTGCTCTCCGAAGTGCGCATGAAAGGCACCTCGAAGCCTGTAACGGAACTCGGCGGCGTGCGCGAAACGCGCGGCGGTACCATCGGCAGCGGCGTGCCAGTGCAGGTGCATTCCGTGCGTATGCCGTCCTTTGTACTGTCCTGCGAAGCGATCTTCGGCGCACCCGATGAGCGGCTCGTGATCCGCCATGATGCCGGATCATCCGCTGCCCCCTATGTCGGTGGAACCTTGCTCGCGGCGCGGCGGGTTAACGGCTTTGTGGGTTTGAAGCGCGGGCTCGATCACGTATTGGGATGATCATTCCTGATTGCTGAAAGCCCCCGCCTTGTCGCCCAAACCCCTCGCCGGACTCCGCGTCCTCGAACTCGCCCGCATTCTTGCCGGACCCTGGGTCGGGCAAACGCTGGCTGATCTTGGCGCTGACGTTGTAAAGGTCGAAAGCCCGACGGGTGATGATACCCGCCAGTGGGGGCCGCCCTTCGTGGAGGGCAAGAATGGCGAAAACCTCTCCGCTGCCTATTTTCACGCCTGCAACCGGGGCAAGCGCTCTGTTGTTGCGGATTTCGGTACGGCTGATGATCTCGCCATGGTCAAGCGGCTGGCAGCCCATGCCGACGTGCTGGTCGAGAACTTCAAGGTCGGCGGTCTGGCGAAATACGGCCTTGATGCCGCAAGCCTGCGCACTGCCCATCCAAGACTGATCTATGCCTCGATCACGGGCTTCGGCCAGACTGGGCCATATGCCGAGCGTGCAGGCTACGACTTCATGATCCAGGGCATGGCGGGTGCCATGTCGATCACCGGAGAGGCGGATGGGCTGCCCCAGAAGGCGGGCTACGCCACCGCCGATATCTTCACCGGCATGTACACCTGCGTGGCGATCCTCGCAGCGCTCCGGCAGCGCGATGCGACAGGCGTGGGTGTCACAATCGATTGCGCACTGTTCGAGGCGCAGACGGCCGTGCTGGGCAATCAGGCGCTGAACTATCTCACGTCAGGCAAGGTGCCGACGCGCATGGGCAACGCGCATCCCAACATCGTGCCCTATGCAGTATTTCCTGCCAGCGATGGCCACATCATCCTGGCTACGGGCAATGACCGGCAGTTCAGGGACGCCATGACTGCGATAGGCGCTTCGGAGATTGCGGCGGATCCGACGTATGCGACGAACCGGGATCGCATCGGCCTGCGCGAGGAGATTTCCGCCAAGATTGCGACGGTCACGGCAACGCTCCCCCGCGACGTGATGCTCGCCCGTTTCGAGGCGGCCAAAGTGCCCGCAGGACCGATCAACACCATCGCGGATGTCTTCCATGATCCGCAGGCTATGGCACGCGGCATCAAGGTGGAACTGGCAGCGCCCCATGCAAAGAGCGGCGTGATCCCCACCGTGCGCGGTCCGATTGTGATGGACGGCAAGCCGCTGGTGGCGGAGCGCCCAAGCCCGGTTCTCGACGGGGACAGGGAAAGTGTGCTGGCGGACAAGCGTTGGGTCGGATGAACTTTCCTTCTCCCAAGGGAGAAGGACTGTCGCATTAACCCCTCAGCGCTTCCTTCCGCACCCAAGCCTCGGTTTTGTCGAACGCCCGCGTGATCCGGTCGAACATTTCGTCCACCTCCACGGCGGTGATGATCAGCGGTGGACAAATCGAGATTGTATCGCCGATGGCGCGGACGATGACCCCTTCTTGCTGACCGAAGAACACGACCTTGGGTGCGACACCCTGCTTGGGCGAGAAGGAGCGTTTCGTCGCCTTGTCCGCCACCACTTCCAGTCCTCCGACGAGGCCAACACCGCGCGCTTCTCCCACCAGCGGATGATCCATCAATGCCCGCAGCCGCCGCTGAAAGAGCGGCGTGAGCGTCTGCACATGGCCCACGACGTTGTCGCGCTCGTAGATCTCCAGTGTCTTTATCGCCACGGCCGCCGCAACGGGATGTCCGGCGTAGGTGTTGCCATGGCCGAAGGTGCCGATCTTGCGGCTCTCGTCGAGCATCGCCTGATACATGTGCTCCGGTAGCAGCACCGCAGACAGCGGCTGATAGGCCGAGGTGATGGCCTTGGCGAGGCTCATCGTGTCCGGCTTCATGCCCATCACGGGTGAGCCGAACATCTGGCCCAGGCGGCCAAAGCCGGTGATCACCTCGTCGGCGATCAGCAGCACGCCGTACTTCGTGAGTACGTCTCCGATCTTCTCGTAATAGGTCGCGGGCGGCACGATCACCCCGCCAGCACCCATCACAGGTTCAGCGATGAAGGCCGCAACGGTTTCGGGCCCCTGCTCCAGGATCATCTCCTCAAGTTCAGCCGCCATGCGCGTGGCGAATTCTTCCTCGCTCTCGCCCTCCTGTCCGAAACGGTAGTGGTGCGGACAGGACGTGTGGAGAATGCCAGGCAGCGGCAGGTCGAAATCGATGTGGTTGTTCGGCAGGCCGGTGAGCGAGGCGGAGGCCACCGTGACACCGTGATAGCCCTTCAGGCGGCTGATGATCTTCTTCTTCTTGGGCCGACCCAACGCATTGTTGTAGTACCACATCAGCTTGACCTGGGTGTCGTTGGCATCGGACCCGGAGCATCCGAAGAACACCTTCGACACCGGCATCGGCGCGATTTCCTTGAGCTTCTCCGCCAGCTCGATCGCCGGATCATGGCTGCGGCCCGAGAAGATGTGGGTGAAGGAAAGCTTGCGCATCTGGTTGGCGGCTGCCTCCACAAGCTCCTCGTTGCCATAGCCCAGCGAGGCACACCACAGGCCAGCCATGCCTTCGATGTAAGGCTTGCCGTCGACATCGTAGACATAAATGCCTTTGGCCTGCTCCAGCACCAGCGGGCCGATCGTGCGGTGGGCGTCGAGATTGGTGTAGGGATGGATCAGCGTCTCGACATCGCGCGTTTGGAGATTGGTGAGCATGATGGTGTCCTTCACCGCAATTGACTGTCCAGAGGCTAGCGCGTCAGGGTGATATCTGGAAGAGAGATATCGAAATTCTACCCATCGAGAAAGGTGATGCTCTCATGTCCCTCCATGCCCAGTCCATCCCCGTTTTCATCCAGTGCCTCGATGCGCTCGCAGGCAGTCTCAGGAAGGCCGAAGCGCATGGCGAAGCAAAAAAGATCGCGCCTGAAGTGATGTTGGGTTTGCGGCTTGCGCCTGACATGTTCGCGTTGTCCCGCCAGGTGCAAATCACCTGCGATTTCGCCAAGAACACGGCTGGACGGCTGGCCGCAGCCGAACTCCCGAAATTTGCGGATGATGAGAAGACCTTCGCCGAGCTTTACGCCCGCATCGACAAGACGAAGACGTATATCACCGACCTTCCTGCGGCGGCCTTTGCAGGGGCCGAGACACGCACCATCACCTTCCCCATCGCGGGCAAACCCTACGCCATGCAAGGCGATGCCTACCTTGCATACTTCGCGCTGCCCAATTTCTATTTCCATGCCACAGCGGCCTACGCCATTCTGCGGGCTAATGGCGTGGACCTGGGCAAGCGAGATTTCCTGGGCGCAATCACAGGGATGGCGCCGGTCTGAGGTATGCGGCCTGAGCTACTTGGCCCCAGTTACTTGCCCCAGTTACTTAGCCCCAGCAGTGAGCGTTCCGGCCTGGCGCTGATCCGATGCGCCCTCGAACCCCTGCTTCGTCATCATGATGGAATGCGTCGAGCCCATGGCCTGGCGCACCTCCACCTTGTGACCACGCGCCTGCAGCAACCGGATCGTATCGACAGAGAGGCCGCGCTCCACCCTCAGTTCATCTGGCAGCCACTGGTGATGCACGCGGGCCGCTTCGGTCGCTTCAGCCACGTTCATGCCGTGATCGATGACATTCGACACGACTTGCAGCACCGTGGTGATGATGCGGCTGCCGCCGGGTGATCCGGTGACCAGGAAAGGCTTGCCATCCTTGAAGATGATCGTCGGTGACATCGACGATAGCGGCCGTTTGCCTGCGCCTGGCGCATTGGCATCGCCCCCCACCAGGCCGTAGGCGTTGGGCACGCCGGGCTTGGCCGCGAAATCATCAAGCTCGTTGTTCATCAAGATGCCGGTGCCTTGTGCAACCATACCGACGCCATAGCTGAAATTCAGCGTATAGGTGCAGGCGACAGCATTTCCGTCCTTGTCCATCACGGAATAATGCGTGGTCTGGTCGCTCTCGAAGGGTTGCGGCTTGCCCGGCTTGATGGAAGCGCCGGGCCGGGCTTTCGCCGGATCGATCTGCGCCCGCAGCGTCTCGGCGTATTTTTTCGAGGTCAGTCCCTTGACGGGAACCTTCACGAAATCCGGATCACCCAGATACTCACTGCGGTCGGCATAGGCGAGCTTGGACGCTTCCGCGAAAAGATGCAGCGCGTCAGCGGAATTGTGGCCTGCGGCCTTCAGGTCGAAACCTTCCAGCATGTTGAGGATCTGCACCAGATGCACGCCGCCTGAAGACGGTGGTGGCATCGAGACGATCTCGTGGCCGCGGTAGCTCCCCTTCACCACATCGCGCTCCATGGCGCGATAATTCTTGAGGTCAGCGCGCGTCCATTGACCGCCCATGGCATTGACCGCCGCCACCATCTGGTCCGCTACCTTGCCTTCATAGAATGCCTTTGGCCCCTCGGTCGCAATGGCCCGCAGCGTAACGCCCAGGTCGATCTGCTGCAGGTTGGCACCGCGCGGCAAGGCGTTGCCCTCGACAGTGGTGAAGATTTTCGCGGAGGCGTCAAAGCGCTTCAGGCGCGCCTCCACCTGTTTCAGCGAAAAGGCGAGATCGTCCCCCACCACGAAGCCATCGACTGCGAGCAGGATGGCAGGAGAGATGAGCTGGCCTAGCGTAAAGCGACCGGAACCATACTTTTCAAGAGCCAGCGCCATGCCTGCCACCGTGCCGGGAATGCCTATACCCAGGCCGGAATCCTGGCTGCGCTTGAGATCAGCCTCGCCCTTGTCATTGAGATAGACGTCCTTCTTCATGGAGGCTGGCGCAGTCTCGCGGAAGTCGATGGCCTTCGTCTCGTTGCGGTCTGCCCGATGCACGATCATGAACCCGCCACCGCCGATATTGCCTGCGCGTGGCAAGGTCACGGCCAGCGCGAAACCGACGGCGACGGCGGCGTCGATGGCATTGCCGCCTTGCTCCAGAACCTCGATTCCGATCCGGGTGGCCAAAGCCTCCTGCGATGCCACCATGCCGCCCGTGCCGAAGACGGGCTGGCGTCGCGGCCAGTCCGAAATGATAGGCTGCTGTGGTTCCGCCTGCGCGAACGCGAGCGAGGGCAGGGCCGTCGAAGCCAGAAGGGAAAGAAGGAATGTTCGGCGCGGCAGAGGCGTGGTCATCAGAAGGCTTCCCCTTTTTCACGATGGTCTGCCCAAGCGCTGCCTGCGTCAATTCAAAACATGACGATACTCTTTCCAATTTCTTTGCCATGTCGCGTGGGGTTTTCCCTGTCTTAACCCGCCACGAAACAACTTGGGGCATGATATTGGCGCGGAGGTCTGCGCATGTCTGGTCTGGGCAATCTTGTCTTCATCGCGCTTGTCGGCAGTGTTGCTGCCGTGGGAGCCGTGACGCATCTGCAGAAGGAGCGGACGGGACAGCCTGCCCGCAGCACTGCCGCCGTCGTGCAGCCAGCCGCCGCAGCACCTGCAGGAGGCAATACCGCGATGCTGTATGCTGACCCGCGCGGCCATTTCTATGCCGATCTCTACATCAGGGGCATCCCGATCCGCACTCTGGTGGATACGGGCGCAAGCCTTGTGTCGTTCTCAGCCGAGGACGCCGCCAAATTCGGCCTGCGCGAAGAGCCGACGCAAAAGCGCGCACAGTTCAACACGGCCAACGGCATTGTCACGGCTGCCATCGTGCGCATACCGGAAATGCGTTTGCAGGGCATCACGATCTATGATGTCGAGGCGTCCATCATGCCGCCAGGCAGCATGAAGGGCACATTGCTAGGCATGTCCTTCATGAAAAAGCTGCAGAGCTACGAGTCGCGCGGCACCAGCATGGTGCTGAAGAAGTAGGCCGTTCCATCTTTCCCCCTTGGGAAGGTGCCCTGCGGAGCAGGGCGGATGAGGGAGAATCCCCGACCGTAGTGGCTCTCCCTCATCCGCCGCCATCGGCGGCCACCTTCTCCCGGGGGGGAGAAGGAAAGCAGCCTACAACTTCCGCTGCCAGATTTCTCCCACGAGATCGACGCCGAAGTTATGGTGTGGCTCACTTTCTAGCAGCGTGAAGCCCAGCCGTTCATAGAGCCTCCGCGCTGGCTTCAGCACGTCATTGGTCCAAAGCTTCATGTCCGTATATCCTGCGTCCCGTGCGAAGGACATGCAGGCCGACACCAGTTTTTCGCCCAGCTTATGACCCCGCGCCCATGGCTCGACATAGACAATGCGAAGCTTGGCCGTTGTGTCGTCGAGTTTCACGATCGTTGCCGAACCGGCGATCCTGCCATCGATCTCGGCTACCAGACACCGTTCGCGGGCAGGATCGAACGTCTTGATGAACCCGGCCACGATCTCCGCCACAGCGCCCTCAAACGTGATGTCCCAGCCATACTCCTCGCTGTAGAGCACACCGTGGCGATGGACGATCCAGCCGAGGTCGCCGATGCGGTGGTCGCGGATCACGGGCTTGGCGTCCGAGCGCTGGCTCAACTGATCCGTCACGGCTCCCTCATCTCTTCGCCAGACATGACCATAAGGAAATGCGCCCCGCCTTCAATCCCTTTATCTGGCGTTCACGCAAAGCTGGTTATACGGTTGCCCGCTGTCCCAACGAGGCCCCCATGTCCTATCCCAAGCCGCTCAATTCCATCACCCCCAATTCTGCACCGTTCGAGAACATCCCGCTCGTGAAGTCGACGGGTTTCAGGGAATACGACGCGCGCTGGTGGTTCGGGCATCCGGCATCCAAGAAAGAGCCGGAGTTGAACCTGATGGGTGTGCAGGCGCTGGGCATGGGTCTTGGTATGCTGCTCAAGGAGCAGGGCGTTCCCAAGGAAGTTGTTGTCGGCCACGACTACCGGGGATACTCCTCCGCGATCAAATACGCGCTCATCGCCGGACTGCTGGCGGCGGGCTGCAAGGTGCATGACATCGGCCTCGCCATGTCCCCCATGGCCTATTTTGCCCAATTCGCCCTGAATGTACCGGCCGTCGCCATGGTCACGGCCTCTCACAACGACAACGGCTGGACGGGCGTGAAGATGGGCTCGCAGCGCCCTGTCACCTTCGGCCCGGTCGAGATGAACCGCCTGAAGGAGATCGTGCTGGCCGGCACGTTCGACCTAACCGGCGGCGGCTCTTACGTTTTCCATGAGAACTTCGCGGATATCTACATCAAGGATCTCACCAGCCGCCCAAAGCTGAAGCGCAAGCTGCGCGTCATCGCGGCCTGCGGCAATGGCACTGCCGGTGCCTTCGCGCCGCAAATTCTCGAAGCTCTGGGCTGCGACGTCGTGCCGATGGACATCGAACTCGATTACACTTTCCCGCGCTATAATCCCAACCCCGAGGACATGGAGATGCTGCACGCCATGGCGCACGCCGTGAAGGAGCACGGGGCCGATGTGGCGCTCGGCTTCGATGGTGATGGTGATCGCTGTGGCGTGGTTGACAACAACGGCGACGAAATCTTCGCCGACAAGATCGGCGTGATGCTGGCGCGTGACCTGACCAAGGTGCATGGCCCGTCGCAATTCGTGGTTGATGTGAAATCAACCGGCCTCTTCGCCACCGATCCGGTGCTCAAGCAACTCGGCGCGAAGACCGATTATTGGAAGACCGGCCACAGCTACATCAAGCGCCGGGTGGCTGATCTGGGCGCGCTCGCAGGCTTCGAGAAGTCCGGCCATTTCTTCTTCAACGCACCTGTTGGCCGCGGTTATGATGATGGCGTCGTCACAGCCATTGCCGTGCTCGATATGCTGGACCGCAACCCCGGCAAGACCATGGCGCAGCTTTATGCCGAGGTTCCCAAGACCTGGGGATCGCCCACCATGGCACCCCACTGCGCCGACGAGACGAAATACGGCATCGTCGACAAGGTCGTGGCGCAGTTCCAGGCGATGCACGCCAAGGGCACAAAGATCGATGGCAAGGCCATCGTGGACCTGATCACGGTGAACGGCGTCCGTGTCGTCACCGAGGACGGAACCTGGGGACTGGTCCGGGCCTCATCCAACAAGCCGGAACTGGTGGTGGTGGTCGAAAGCCCGGTGTCCGAGGCCCGGATGCGCGAGATGTTCAAGTCGGTGGATGCTGTGCTGAGGACGCATCCCGAGGTGGGGGCGTATAACCAGACGATTTGAGGCTGTCTTGCTTCTCCCTTGGGAGAAGCTGTCAGGCGGAGCCTGAGTGATGAGGGAGAATCCCCGCGGCGGTGGCTCTCCCTCAACCGTCTGCCTTCGGCAGCCACCTTCTCCCAAGGGAGAAGGAAGAGGCGCGAACCTCCAACCTCCTCCTCCTGAGGAGCGCCGTTTGGGGGCGTCTCGAAGGACGCACAACGGTCGAGTGTGCCTCATCAAGTCAGTCGGCATGTGAGCAATACTACAATGCGCATCATGTCGCCGTAATTCTGGATACATCGTGATGGGTGGGCCTGCACGGGATTGTCAGATGATTTGCGGTGCGCCCTTTCTCGGGGAGAATGGGCTGCATCAGCGTTATGCGTCCTTCGAGGCTCGCCAAGGGGCGAGCACCTCAGGATGAGGAACTCCGGGATCTGCGGAACTCAGCACCCCTCATCCTGAGGTGCGACGGAGCGCAGCGAAGGAGCCTCGAAGGACGCACCACGTTTGTGTAGACCGCCCCGGAGGGCATCGGATCGCAGCTAAACCGCAAACCCCAGCTTGCGCAAATCCGCCGCAAAAACCTCTGGCGTGGTGAAATGCAGGGCGTGGAAGCCAAGCCTTGCCGCAGCCTCGACATTGGCCGGGCTGTCGTCGATGAACACGCAGTCCCGGGCATCGAGCTTCTGCCGCCGGAGGAGCACCTGGTAGATCGCGGCATCGGGTTTCAGCAGTTTTTCGTCGCCCGACACCACGATGTCGATGAAGCTGTGCGCAAGGAAGGGATAGATCGTCTTGGCTTCCTTCAACGTATCGCTGGCGAAATTGGTGATGCCATAAAGTGGCACCGCGGCAGCCTTGAGCTTTTCCAGGATATGGACCGTCCCGCCGATGGGGTAGGGCACCATCTCGCGCCATCGCGCCCTGAAGGCCCGTATTTCCTTGGCATAACCGGGAAACAGCGCGATCTGCATTGCCTCGGCCTCTTTCCAGCTCCGGCCCCTGTCCTGCTCGCGGTTCCATTCTGGAGGGAGAACGCGGGTGAGAAAATCATCGACGGCGGCAGCGGTTGGGAAGATCGTGTCGTAGACGATCCTGGGATCCCAGTGCAGCAGCACGTTGCCGAAATCGAAGACGACGCGGGTGGGGGTTTTCAAGGGCATGACAAGGTCCGAAAGGGCAGGATTCGACGCTGAATCGCACGATTCCCGCAAGGCGACAATCAGCCCTTCATTCCCTTCAGTCAGGAAGTGCCGGTCAATAGACGCAGGCAGCGCCTGTCACGCCGTTGCGCGTGATGAAGTCCGTGGTGCGCGGGCGCATGTAAAGCTGATCCCGCAGGTTGATCTCGCCCGTGATGTTGTAGCCGACGATAGGCTTGTACTTCACCAGCGTTTCGGCCAGCACAATCGAGGTGTTCGGCACTTTCAACCCTGCTGGAACGGCCAGCGGAACCAGCGATGGTTGCGACGCGCGCACTTCGGTCGGCGTGCAGCGCGCATAGGGAGAGCCGATGCCGCTGCCGTTGGCTTCGCTCCAGTCAACAAAGCCCTTGCCGTCGGCATCGAAGCGGATGCTGGTCAGGCGATAGGATCCCTTGTTTGCAGGGAAGGGCGACAGGATCGGAGGAGCGGACGCGAAGATATCATCACGATCCGAGTCATTCAGGTTGGTCGGGCGTGTCGCCAGGTCGGCCATGACGCGAGCCACCATCGTCGTCTTGCGTGCCGCGCGCAGGCCGTTCGCCGTTTCGTTGAGCATGAAGTACAAACCGATCATGATCGGCACCAGAAGCGCGAATTCAATCGCGGCCACACCCGACTGGTCGTTGCGAAACGATCGCAGACGGCGAAGGATGCCCTGGCCCTGTGTCCGCTGTTCGGAGGTCATGATCGCGTTCCTCATGCTTATTCCACCCGGAAAGCAGTGCTGGCGGAAAGGCCGATATCCTTGCCGATGAGCGTGCTGCCCGAGATGAAACGGAAGCCGGTGAAGGGATAGTCGTAGGTGGCCCGCACCAGCATTGTCTGGCCCGTGCCGCCGAACGAGCAGCCGCCAGCACCTAGATTGACGGCAGTGCCGGAGGAGCTGAAAGAACTGAGGGGTGTGACGGACAGGGTCAACTTCGTTGGGTTGAACCAGCCCGAGAGCTGTGTGTTGACCTCGGTCTTGAACGCATTGCAGATGCTGGCCGGGTCAAGGCGCTGGGTCAGCACCTTGCGGCTGGCATTGAACAGGCCGTCCTCCAGGAAGCGGCTGGCGAAGAAGAAGATCGCCAGCTCGATCACGGCGAAGATCAGACCGAAGAACGGCAATGCAACCAGTGCAAACTCGACAGCAGCAGCACCGTCTTCCTTTTTCCGGAAGCGGCCAAGCAGCGCATAGCTTGAACGGCGCCATGTTCTCAGGGATGCCAGCATGACGGAGAACTCCTCAACTTCACAGAGGATATCCGAGAGAAGTTACGTCTTTGCTGTGTCGCAAGTCGTGCTTTTGTCGTGCTGAAGCAATTTTGCGTAAATGATTAATGTCTTGCAGGGTTCGGCGTGATCGATCAGCGCGCCTGGCCCTGGCTTTGGTTGGCAAGCCCGTTGCGTGTCATGGACTGACTGCCGGAGCGAGCAAAATGCTTCTCGGAATCGCCCAGAGCCAGTGCAGGCTTGCAATCCGGTGTGCAGGAATAGCTTTCGGTCTCGGCACCGCGCAGGATCACCAGGTTGCGGTTGTTGTCCTGGACACGCAGCCAGCTTTCCGAGATCAGCTTGCCCTCGTCATCCAGAGCCAGCATGTTGGTTTCACCGAACGTCTTGCCGGTCAGTACCAGCACACCGTTGCGCTGCACCGAGACGTCGGCGATGGCCGGATTGCCGATCACCACCATCGCCGTTTTGGCGGGCGCCTTGATCACAGTGGCCCGGTCCAGCATCAGGGAAATGGTATCATTGGCCGTGGCCGAACTCAGACCAGCGACCACCACCCAAGCAGCAATCAGGAATTGGCGGATCATCGGGTACCCTCACACATCGTCTGTTCACCTGATGGTAAACAAGACTGGTGAATGAACCGCTAATGCGGACTGTATTGTCTGCGCCCTCGCGCTGGTGAATGGGCGCTCACGACTTGATTGTCTTGCCCCCGCCAACCTTACCCCCGCCAACCTTGGCTTTGGCAACCTTGTCCTTGCCAACCTTGGGTTTTGCAACCTTGGGCGCGTTCACCGTTCTGGTGGCAGTTGCAGCATCTGGTGTTTGAACCGCTGGCTTGTGTGCACCCGCCATGTACTGCGCCCGTGCCAGTGTCGCAAAACGCCCGCCTTCCTTAACCAGGCTTTCGAACGAGCCATATTCCATGATCTGCCCCTGATCGAACACCAGGATGCGATCCGCGTTGCGGATTGTCGCAAGGCGGTGGGCGATGATGAAGGTCGTGCGTCCCTGGCGGACTTCGTCGAGCGCCTTCTGCAACTTCTGCTCGGTCGATGCATCCAGCGCGGAAGTCGCTTCGTCGAGGATCATGATGGGCGGATCCTTGAGCAGTGCCCGCGCGATGGAAAGACGCTGCCGCTCGCCACCCGAGAGCGATCGTCCGCGCTCACCCACGATGGTCATCAAGCCATCGGACTGCCGCGAGATGAAATCGGTCGCCTGCGCTCGTTCTATGGCGCTTGCAATGTCCTCCGGCGTGGCATCCGGCTTGCCGATTTTCAGGTTGTCTTCGATGGAACGGGCAAACAGCATCGGCTCCTGGAACACCACGCCGATGTTGTGGCGCAGAGACTGCACGGTGTAGTCCCGGATATCGACCCCATCGATCTTGATGGCGCCCGACTGTGGATCGAAAGCGCGGTGCAACAGGCCAAGCGTGGTGGACTTGCCCGATCCGGTTGATCCCACCAGGGCCACAGTCTCGCCTGGCTCCACGGTGATGAAAACGTCCTTCACCGCCGTTTTCTTGCCGTCATAGGAGAACGACACATTATCAAATTCGATGCGGCCCTTGAAACGCGGAGCCTCGACGGCAGATGGTTTGTCGCGGACAGCGGGCAGCGTGTCATGGATATCGAAGAACTCGCGCATCTTCGGTGCCTGCATCAGCAACGAGTTCACGAAGCCGACAGCTTCTTCCAGCTTGCCGATCAGCATGGTGGAAAAACCCATGAAGGTGACGATTTCACCAATGGTCGCCAGCCCCTGGATATGCAGGTAGGTGCCATAAAGCAGGATCAGCGTCACGGTCAGCGTGGCTGCTGTCCGTGTCGCAACCGAGGCCAGCGCCCACCAGGACAGCACCGGGATCTGCGCCGAAAGCAACTGATGGATGATGCCCTTGAGCGCCTCCGTCTCGGCCTTGATGCGCGTGAAGGACTGGATCACCGGCACATTGCCAAGTGCGTCCGAGGTGTGTTCGGCAAGACTGGAGTGATAACCTTCGACCGACCCTTGCAGGGTCTCGGTCTTGTGCATGATGTACCACAGCAGCACCGCGAAGATCACGACCAGACCGATCAGCAGCATCGCCAGTCGCCAGTTCAGGAATACCGTGAACGGCAGCAGGATCAGCAATGCCACCAAGGCGGCGCAATGCGTGCGGAAAAAGCCAAGCCAGAGCCAGGCCATGCCGTTGGTTCCTTCCAGCATGACCTTCAGCACGCGGCCCGAGTGCGTCTGCGTGTGAAAGGCGACCGGCAGGTTCAGCACATGCTCGAAGTAATTCGCCATCACTGCCAGCCGTCGCCGATGTGACAAACGGTCGGCGTGCAACGCCACGAAAACGCCGGCCGCTATCGTGAAGACGCCAAAGCCGATCCACAGAACGATGAGATGGGCGACTTCCTCGAAGGAAACGCTTTGTCCAGCGGGTCGCTGTGTGGACAGCACATTGATGATCTTGCCGAACAGCGTTGGCTCGGCAAACGCCGCAATCGCCAGCAGGACATTGGCGACGGCGAGCATGATACCGAGGCGGAGTTCTGATCCCAGCAAGGTCAAAACCCTGCCATACAGTGCTGCAAGAGACATTCCTGATTCGAACTCCGGAAAACGGTCAAAAGCGACGATTCTGAAGCTTTTAGGCGAGTCTCTCGCCTGAAGCCAGCCTTCGCTCTACCGCAGCACGCGGATCAGGCGTGTCACATCCACCAGGGACAGCAATGCCGCTGCGACATAGGTCAACGCCGCCGCCCGCAAGACCTGGCGCGCCGCCGGCATGTCAGCGTCGGGGATGAAATTCCCCGCTTGCAAGATCGGCAGGGCGCGCCGGAACGACGCGTCCATTTCCACCGGCAGAGTCACGAGATGCATGATCAGCCGCGAGGCCAGCAGGCATACCACCACCACAACTTGCCCGATGATCAGCACGGGTGACCGCGCCAGCGCTCCCAACAGAGGAATCGTGAAAAACACGACCTGCGCGATGCGTTCGAACCAGATGATACCTGGTGCCAACTGCCCGCGCAGCACGAAGATACGATCACCTTGCGCATGCTGGAGGGCGTGTCCCACCTCGTGTGCCGCGACAGAGAGCGCAGCGATGGATTTTCCATCATGGTGCGGCAGTGACAAGCGCACTGTCTCGTCCGACGGATCGTAGTGGTCGCCACTCTCTGTGAGTTCAACCTTCACATGGCGCAGGTTGGCCTTGTCCAGCAGCAGTCGCGCAAGCTCTGCGCCAGTTCCGCCGAGGTCGTCACGCTCCTGCTGATGTTGCTGCAGCACGTGCTTGATCCACCATTGTGGAACGAACACGAGCGCCACAAGCACGGCAATCCCGAGGATGATCAGTGGCATGTCAGGAAAATACTGTGCTCAGCGGCACAAGTGAAGGGTCTGGTCAGTGCAGCACAGGCCGCGTATTGGCGAGATCGTCGACGATCGACTGCAAGCCATCGATATGCGGGTTGAGCTGCATCGCAATCTCGAAAGCCGCCTTCGCCTCCTGGACGCGACCATTGCGCAGGCAGATCTGGGCAAAACCGAGGATGGCACCGAAATGCCGAGGCTCCAGTTCCAACGTCCGAGTAATATCCGCGATGCTGTCGTTGTCACGCTTTTCGATAAAGGCGAGCGTGGCGCGCTTGTTCCATGCCTCGGCCCACTCCGGATGTTCGGCCACCAGTGAATCAAGGATGGGCTTGGCAAGATCACGGGCACCTGCAGCGATGGCTTCCACGGCCGCCACCATCCTATGCGAAGCCCGCTGGTCCCGATGGTCGATCCAGATGGCCCAGATCAGTTCCATCGTCTCTTCCGGGTCACGCAGCGGATCTGAACGGCGCAGATCATCGAAAAGGGCATTCAAACGCGCCGTCCGCCCAACACTTGCGGCACGCGGCTCTCCCTTAACCACCAGGGCGAACGCTTTTTCAAACGTTTCGACATTGATACGGCGCATGACGCTGATCATCCCAGCAGGGTATACTGCTAACTAATAATACGTACGAAAGTTCACAGAGGATCAGGCAACTTGCGAGTTTTTTCAAGAGCCTGTCCTGACGAAGTTTTGCCAAGGTCTGCCAGGCCGTCTATGCCACGCTTCGGTTCAGGAGAGTCGGGTCGGATGGTGGCACCGCGAACACGCAATGCCGGGCTTGCAGCGGTGCTGGCATTAGCCTTTGCCGCCTGGCTTGGTGCGCCTTTGGCGATCTTCGCAAGCCTCATCTGCATTCTGGTGACGCTGCTGTTGATGCCGCTGTTTCGGGCCTACGCCATGGCCCGACCCAACGCCCGCTCCAGCCACGACACGCCGGTGCCGCAAGGAGGCGGCGTGGCGATTGTTGTCGCCATCCTCTGCGGGGCCTTGATCGATGGCTTTACTGGCGTGGTGGGCAGCGGTAGCCCACTCCCGGTTCTGGCCTTCAGCGTGATCCTGATTGCAAGCATCGGTGCCTTGGATGATATTCTCGACCTGCCCGCCACGCCGAGGCTGCTGGGGCAATTTGTGGCGGTCGGTCTGGTCGTCTGGACTGGCCTGGAGGCCGCACAGCTCTTCCGCCTGCCATTCGTGATCGAATGCATGTTGCTGGTCGTGGCTGGCGTCTGGTTCGTCAATCTCACCAATTTCATGGATGGCATCGACGGCATCACGTTGGCCGGGTTCCTTCCGCTGGCCGCTGCTGCCGTGGTGCTTGGGGACATGGCCTACCTCACCCGCGAGATTGGCTTGCTCGCCATCTTCTTTTTGGGCGCGCTGGCTGGCTTCGTATTCTTCAATTTTCCGAAAGCGAGCCTGTTTCTAGGCGATGTCGGCAGCCTTGCCATCGGTCTCGTAGGGGGGGCGCTTCTGCTCGACCTGGCCCAGCATGGTGCCATGGCGGCAGCGATCATCCTGCCGCTATATCATTTTACCGACGCCACTTTGACGCTCGGCAGGCGCATCCTGCGCCGCGAAAAAGTGTGGGAGGCCCACAAGGAACATGCCTATCAACATGCGGTCCGGGGTGGCTGGTCGCATGGCAAGGTCAGCGGAATTGTCCTTGGCTTGAACATGGGGCTGGCCTGTCTGGCTGTGCTGTCGGTAGGACGCAGCGCTGTCGTGCAGGGCAGTCTCGTGTGGCTTTCATTTGCCGGTGTGATGGCGATCATCCTTGTCTTTCATCGAAAAAAGCCTGCGTGATGCGCATTGTCGTCACGGGAGGAACAGGCTTTGTCGGGCGGTCATTGGTGCCGCAACTGGCGGCTGCCGGGCACGATATCGTGCTGCAGGTGCGGTCATCAGCCGACCATCACGATGCAAACATCGCTGGCATCACGCGGGTCGCGGTGCCACCCATCGATGACATGAGCGTGGCTGACTGGCGGCCAATGCTCATGGGCGCGGAAGCCGTGATCCACCTCGCCGCCATCGCCCATATCGGGCCATCGGTCGCGGACAGCGCCTACAGCAGAGTCAACCGGGATGCCACGGCTCGCCTGGCTGAAGCCGCAATGGGGGGCGGTGTGCGGCGGTTCGTCTTCCTGTCCTCCATCCGGGCGCAGGTGGGGGCGACAAGCCCTGTCGTCCAGGATGAACGAACACCTCCCGCACCGACCGAGGCTTATGGTCGCTCCAAGCTGGAGGCTGAATCGTTGGTGCGCAAATGGCTGCCTCAGGCAACTATCCTGCGTCCCGCACTCATTGTCGGACCGGAACCCAAGGGCAATCTTCTGACGCTGCTGAAGCTTGCGGACCTGCCACTTCCGCTCCCTTTCGGAGGCCTGCACGCTCCGCAGGCAATGATATCAATGGATGGGTTGATCGACGCGGTGCAATTGGCACTCGGTAATCCCGCGATGGCAGGTGAAACCTACTGCCTTGCCGACATGCCGCATCTGACGCTCACCGAGATGATCACGGCCTTGCGGCAGGGCATCGGCCGTCCGCGCTGGCTGTTGCCTGTCCCGGCGCGACTTCTGGCTCTCCCCCTTGCTGCCTTGGGCCAAGGCGCCATGGCGGAAAAGCTCACTGGTGGACTGCGCGTCGATTCGGCAAAGCTCACGGCCCTGGGCTGGCGACCACGCGAGAATCTTTCGGTCGTTCTCCAGCGGATCGGTGCGTCACGCGCCAGGTGCTGAACGGTCAGGCTGCCTTCAGGCCAGAGCGTACAAGACTTTGGAACAGGCCCAACCCGTCCGTGCCCCCAGCCGCCGCCTCGATCAGGTTCTCCGGGTG
The DNA here is from genome assembly GCA_031378805.1 of Hyphomicrobiales bacterium. Lineage (GTDB taxonomy): Bacteria > Pseudomonadota > Alphaproteobacteria > Rhizobiales > Beijerinckiaceae > JADCCX01. Next base: position 6,087 of record JANNEO010000019.1, on the reverse strand, counting down.
CGGCATCAGGCCCAGCACATTGCGGCGGGCGGAATAGATGCCCGCGATATCGCTGATCGCGCCATTGGGGTTGGCCTTTCCGCCAACTGTGCCCGACGCATCGCAATAGGTGAAGGCGATCAGGCCATCACCTGTGAGCCTGCGCCGGGTCTCGTCATCGCAGACATAATTGCCTTCGCCATGCGCGATGCAGACCTCGATCACCTGATGGTTGCTGTAAGCGCTGGTGAAGGCCGTGTCGTTGCGCTCGATGCGCAGGTGCTGCATCCGGCACACAAACCGCAGAGCGGCATTGCGCATCAGCACGCCTGGCAGCAGACCAGCCTCGCAGGCGATCTGGAAGCCGTTGCACACCCCAAGCACCAGGCCGCCCTTTTCAGCGTGGGTCCGCACCGCATCCATGATGGGCGCCCGCGAGGCAATCGCGCCGCAGCGCAGATAATCGCCGTAGCTGAAGCCACCGGGCAGCACAGCGAGATCCGTGCCGGTGGGCAATGCATGGTCCTGATGCCAGGCCATGGTGACCTTCGCCCCGGCCTGTTTCAGCGCACGGGCAATATCGGTATCGCGGTTGGAGCCGGGGAAGGTGATGACGGCTGCGTGCATGGTCGTGTCTCGCCTATGCCTGAATGTTCCGGTTCACTGCGCCATATCCACCCGGTAGTTCTCGACCACCGTGTTGGCCAGCAACTTCTCGCAGGCCTGCTTCAAGGCGGCTTCCGCCTTAGCGCCATCGACGCCAGGTGCAAGATCGATGTCGAAGACCTTGCCTTGCCGGACGCCGGAAACGCCCTCGACGCCCAGCGAGCGCAAGGCGCCTTCGATGGCCTTGCCCTGCGGATCAAGAACGCCGTTCTTGAGGGTGACGGTGACGCGCGCCTTCATGGGCCTGTCCTTGTGTGGCGATGATCTGGTGCTGGATTAGCCGCCGGACAGGGCAGGCGCAATCGGCAATCATGCGGGACAAACAGCTATTCCTGGGGCGGGGCGCCGGGAACAGTCAAAGAAACAAGGCTTACCTGAAGCCCATTCCCATCGGGCGGATCACGCTGCCTGTGAAACCACTGGTATCCGCCCTTACCGCAGCGGGAGCCGGATCGAAACGCCCGGTGATGGTTTTCACCTCGGCAACGTCGGCCACGCTTCGCGGCGCAACGCGGTTGCCGCGTGCAGGATTGGACGCTGTCGCAACCTGCGAGATCAGGCTGTTCATGCCCTGGCGATCAACGCTGGCTGATGCGGCTGGAATGATCCTCTGCGCAGGCTGCGCAGGCGCAAAAGCCATCGCGCTTGCAAGAGGAGCATTTGCAAGAGGAGTGGTGCCAGGAGTCGCGGTGGCAGGCGCAGGATTGCCCGTGCGCAGGCCAGCGGTAATGGCCGACGGCAGGTTGGTTGGCCGCGTGGGCGGCAAGGGAATGGTGACGGGGCGACCAAGGGCTGCGGTCTGGATCGGCTTGGCGGCCTCGATCTTTGGACCCTCGATCTTGGCTGTCTCGGCGGGACGGTCCTCATCGATCTGGGTCGCGGCCAGCAGTGTCGTCGGGCGGCGCTGCGGCAGCGGAATATTCACGAGCACAGGCCCTGTAACGGCAAGTCCTGTAACGGAAAGCCCCGCAAGGGCAAGTCCTGCAGGACGACGCTGCGGCAGCGGGATGGTAACCCAGCGCCCTTCCTCGTCGTTTGCATCAGCCTTCTTGGCTGGCGTTGCTGCCGCAGCAGGTGTCGGTGACAATGCTGCAACAGCTGTCGGTTTCGGCTCCTCCGCCTTCACACCAGGAGGCGGCTCATCGGGCAGGGGCGTCGGTCGCGTTGGGGCACGCGTAGGGATGCTGGCGAGGGCCGCCGGTGTTTCAGCCCGTGGCGCGGTGGTCGTCGAGGAGGAGTTCTGGTTGAAGAACGCGACAGCTGAAGTTTCTCCTGCTGTCTCTGTCGGCAGTGCCGCGACCTGCTGGTTGCGGCTGCGGGCGGCAACGGCGGTCCGGCCCTTCTTGCCGCGATTGCCAGCCACGACATCGTTGTCGTCGTCGCCTTCACCACCGCCAAACAGAATCTGGAACAGTGTTTTCCCCGTGGCCCGGCCTTCGGCGATCTCGATATAGCCTGATGACACTGAGCCACCGCGTGCCTCGATGATCGAGCGCGCTGCCTCGAAGCCGGAAAGTGGTTTGCCGTCACGCGGGATATGCACGGTCTTCTCGTCCGGGAACAGGCGCACCAGATGATCGCGCGAGACCTTCGGCCAATGCCGCACGCCGCCGGTATCGAGATGAACCCAGGGGTTGTTCGCGCGGGGATAGTATCCCACGCCACCGTTTTGCAGGCGCAGGCCAATATCACGGACTGTCGCCATCGACACATCCGGCAGGTTGAAGTCCATCGCCCTGCCGTTCATGTGCTGGCTGTTCTTTGCGACACCGCGCGAACGGCGTGCCAGCATCGCATTCGTGCCTGGCGAACGATAGGCCGAGACCACGTGGATGGGAGAACTGGAACCAGAGGCCCGGTAGACCTCCCAGAGAATGTCGAACAGGCGCGGGTCCATGCGTGTCGGCTCGTCCTGCCGCCAGTCGCGCAACATCCAGTTCAGCTTTTGCAGGCCCGCGCTGTCATAGGAGCCGCCGGACCGGAAGGTGACCGTTTCCTGCTCCTTGGTATGGGCATGATAGATCGTCAGCGTGCGCGTGCCGCCTTGGGCGATGGCGTCCTGCGTGGGGCGCACCGAGGCCGTGACCATCAGCAGGCCCGCACCCAGAAGGGCTGCAACCTTGCCGAAGCGAAACGGCGATACGGTCAGCAAGGAGGAGTGCCGAAAATGCAATGCCTGGCTCTGCTTGTTGTCGGTCGCCGAGACGCGAGGACCGTTTTGTTGCCGCGCAATATGGTCAATGACCCTTAACCCAGGCTTAACCGTAAAGCATATCTTCCCGATCTGCCGGATGACCTGCAATTCTGGCAATTTCACGACAGCCCCAGCAACTGCTTGAGCCGGGCGGAATGGCCGTAGACGTCGGGGTGACGAAGCAGCTTGCCGTCGGCATCGACCGACAGCGTGAAATACGTCAGATGAACCGGCAATTTTCGGGGTAATTTCATGTGGCGCTCACCGCCGCCGATCAGGCGGCGGAAGCGCTCCTCGGTCCAGCCTTCCGATGCAAACAGCAGCGCCGCCAGCTGGAAGGGATTTTCCACGCGCACGCAACCGTTGGAAAGGGCGCGGTTCCTGGCGTTGAACAGACCACGGTTGGGCGTATCGTGCATGTAGACCGCGTGTTCGTTGGGGAACATGAACTTGACATAGCCCAGCGCGTTCGATGCACCCGGTGGCACCCTCACGGTGGTGATCGCGCCTCGGGTGCGCAGCTCGTAGCCCCGCGCGGCGGCCCATTCCGGGTTGAGGTATTTTGGTTCGCGCTTGAGGATGCCAGGCGGGATATACCAGGATGGATTGACGACGATATGATCCATCAGATCGGAGAAGAAGGGTGTCTGCGTTTCATCCTTGCCGATGATGATGCGGGCTTCATGGACGGCCTGACCATCCTTGCGCAGCTTCATGCTGTAGGCTGGCGCGTTGACGATAATGTGCTGCGCGCCCAGATCGCGTGGCATCCAGCGCCAGAATTCCATGTTGGCGATGATTTCCGCCTCTTCAGCGTTTGGGCCTTCGCCCAGCAGCACGCGTCGGGTCATGGGTGTGAATGCTCCGGTCACCGGCAAGCCGCTCTCACGCTGCAGGCTGGCGACCTTGAGAGAAACATTGCGGTCATAGATGGCGGCTGGATTGTAGCCCAGGCCAAGCCGCGCCCGGATGAGCGGGACACGCGGATCGCGCATCCCGATGCGCAGGGGTGGGCCATCTGGAATGGGACCAGCAGAGGCGACCGGCGGCCGGCTGCCACGGGAGTCCTGCAATGCCTTGCGCAACACCGCGAATTCCGGGTGCTGCGGCTGGAAACCATGCAGTGCGGCACCGGCATTCCCTGCTTCCGAAACGGCGGTGAGGACGACCCTTGCCGATGGTGGCAGCAGGCGAGGTGTCAGCAGCGGGTGGACCTGCTGGGGGCGCGTCCGTCCGGTTGCTGCTTCACGCGCATACAGCAGCAGCGACTCCGTCAGTTGCGCTTCGGCCGCTGCAAGTGCAGGCCAATGTGGTTCGTTGCCGGGCAGAAACGTCGAGACGCTGCGATAGCGAGCAGGGTCGAGCCCTTCCTCATCCGCAGTGGCCAGCCGCGCCCGGATGGAACGGGCCCTGTCGTTCCACTGGCCATTGTCCATCCACAGCGGCACAAAATTCCGGGCCTCGTAGAAGGCAAGGGCTTCGGCAGCCTCGCCATCCGTGATCCGCGTCCCGAGTTTCAGGCGCTGGATTGCCGTCTTGAGGGCTTCGGCGGGCATCACGCCAAAACTGCGAGTTTCGCTCGGTGCAGCTGTTGGCGCAAGCGGAGCAGGGGGTGCAAGGCCCGCGAGTTCAGCCGGCGCGATAACGACCTCGGCGGTTGGGGCCGTCGGCAGCGGCACAACAACAGTCATTTGCGGGGCCATTGGTGCAGCCGGTGCCAAGCCTTCAAGATCGCGTGGCGAAAGGGTCACGACCGCAGCCGCTTCCTCGGGTAGGGCAATATCCAGCCGCAGCGCGGCTGGTGTGTCGCTGTCTTCAGCGACTGGCGCACGGAGCTCAAAACCTGCCAGTTCTGCCGCAGGAATCACCACGGTGTCCTGTATCGGCTCAGGCAACGGGATGCTGAAGGTCAGTCCGATCTCACCCAGGGATGTGATGGGTTGCTGCTCTTCCGGCAGAGGAACGATCACCTGGATTGACGTGTCGACAGGTCGATCCAGGACCATTGGCCGGTCTTGGGTGGCTGGTCTGTCTTGGGCGTGAAGTGGCGACGCAAGCAAGCCGAGCACGAATGCTGCCTGGCTCCACAACCGCGCATGTGACGGCATTCGCATCCTTCCCCGGTTTGAAGCCCGATCAGTGCGCATTGCATAGGCATTTTTCAAGCGGTTGCAAAGACGTGTTGCGTCTTCCGGTTGCAGCCACATGAGAAAATGACTGATCAGGCGACGCCAAGCCTGAGCAAATCCTGGATATGCACCAGGCCCACTGGCTTGCCACCTGTGTCCACGACTACAAGCATGGTGATCTTTCGGCTGTTCAGCACCTCCAGCGCTTCCTGCGCAAGTGCCGATTCGCCGATCGTGCGGGGAGAAGCCGTCATGATGCTCTCGACGGTGCGCGAGGGCAGATCCGGGCTCATCTGGCGGCGAAGGTCACCATCGGTGACGATGCCGGCCAGCGTCCCATCGGCGGCTTGCACGATGAGCGTGCCAAATCCCCGCGCGGTCATGATGGGGATCGCCTCGGCCAGCGTTTGTCCCATTGGCACCAACGGAAGTTCTGCGCGGGGATGCATGATGCTCCGCACATAGGTCAGTTGCGCACCCAGCTTGCCGCCGGGATGATAGACCCGGAAATCATCCGCCGAGAAGCCGCGTCCCTCCAGCAAAGCCACCGCAAGCGCATCGCCAAGCACGATCTGCATCGTGGTCGATGTGGTGGGAGCCAGGCCATTGGGGCAGGCCTCCTGCGCCTTGGGCAGGACAAGCGGAATGTCGGCCTGCCGACCCAGCGCACTGTCGGCACCCGAAGTGATGGCAATCAGCGTGACCCTGAAGCGCCGCGAATAGGCGATGATATCTGCCAGTTCCTTGGCTTCGCCCGACCAGGACAGCGCGATGATCACGTCATCCTGCCCGACCATGCCCAGGTCGCCATGGCTGGCTTCGGCGGGATGCACGAAATAGGCGGGCGTTCCTGTGGAGGCGAAGGTTGCGGCAATCTTGCGCGCGACATGGCCGGACTTGCCCATGCCGGTGACGATGACGCGGCCCTTGGCTGCCGCCAGCACCTGAACCGCTGCTGCAAACCGCTGTCCAAGGCCGTCGGGGCCATCGGATGTACCCATGGCAGCGCCCAGCGCTTCGAGACCGCGCCGTTCGGTGTCGATGGTGCGCAACGCCGTGGCGATGGGTGTGGCTTGGCTCATACGCCCGGCGCTATCACGGGGCACCACGGCCTGCCAA
>JANNEO010000104.1:0-12495 GCA_031378805.1 Hyphomicrobiales bacterium | reverse complement strand
AGACGCAGGATATCCGCGCCCGAGGTCTTGATGATGTCCTGGGGAGCCACGACATTGCCAAGCGATTTCGACATCTTCTGGCCGTTGCCATCCATCGTGAACCCGTGCGTGAGCACCACGTCATAAGGAGCGCGACCGCGCGTGCCGGCGCTTTCGATTAGCGAGGAATGGAACCAGCCGCGATGCTGATCGGAGCCTTCGAGATACATCACACGGTCGGGTCCGCCATCCGCCTTGCGGTGGATGCCTGCCAGCCCGGGGAAGTTCTTCGGGTCGCCCAGCACATAGGAATGCGTCGAGCCTGAATCGAACCAGACATCGAGCACGTCGTTGATCTTCTCGTATTCCGCCGGGTTGTGGTCCGGCTTGAGGAAGCGCGAGCCATCGGCATCGGCAAACCAGGCATCACCCCCCTCGGCCTCGAAGGCGTCGGCGATGCGCTGGTTGACGCGTTCGTCCTTGAGGACTTCCTTGGTTGCCCTGTTGACGAACACCGTGATCGGCACGCCCCAGGCCCGCTGGCGGGAGACCACCCAGTCGGGCTTCGCCTCGATCATGCCGGTGATGCGGTTTTCGCCAGAGGGGGGAACCCATTCCGTGGCGCGGATCGACTCCAGTGAGACGTCGCGCAAGGTCTTCCCACCCAGCGACGGAGTCGCCTGATCCATATGGATGAACCACTGCGGCGTGTTGCGGAAGATCACGGGCTTCTTCGAGCGCCAACTGTGCGGATACTGGTGCTTGAGGCGCCCCCGCGCCACGAGATTGCCCGCGTCGATCAGCGCCTTGATCACGGCCTCGTTGGCATCGCCCTTGTCGCCGTTTTCCTTGATAACGCGGCGGCCCGCAAAGCCCGGCGCTTCAGCGGTGTAAAAACTGTCGGCATCAACGGTGTAGGGAATTTTCGGCTCGATCCCGCGCTCGCGCAGCATCTGCTGCGTGGCGGCAGAGGTCCAGATGTCGAAATCCTCGCGCCCGTGGCCCGGCGCGGTGTGGACGAAGCCCGTGCCTGCGTCGTCGGTGACATGGTCGCCGTCGAGGAGAGGAACGTCGAAGGTATAAACGCCCATCCCTCCCCCTGGCGGGGAGGGTGGACTGGCGGAGCCAGGCCGGGGGGGGGTCTCGCCGCCCTCTCCGGTTAGGGTAGCGCGACCCCCTCCCGACCCTGCGCTTTGCTCCGGGCCACCCTCCCCACTAGGGGGAGGGATGGGCGCGAAACCGGCGAGGGGATGGGCGCAGGTCGTCATCTCAAGCGCATCTGCAGGCACATCGGCCACTCGCTTGAATTTGACTTTCGCTGTTGAAGCAACATTCTCAGCGAGCTTGTCAGCAATGACATACTTTGCGCCAGCCTGCGGTCCAAAATCACGCTCTGCGGACACCACTTCGTAAAGACCATAGCTGATTTTATAGTTGTAGGAGATCGCCCTGTTTCCTGGCAGCGTCCAAGGCGTGGTCGTCCAGATAACAATTGATGCACCAATGAGCGCATCACCAAGCGACCAATCATTTTTGTAAGCGTTGGACACGCCGATACCAGCCGAGGTGATCGGAAACGCCACCCAAACCATATCCGACTGATAATCCTGATACTCGATCTCGGCTTCCGCCAGACTCGTCTTCTCCACCACGGACCACATCACGGGCTTGGACCCGCGATACAACTGGTCCGTCATGGCGAATTGCATGATCTCGCGGGCGATCTGTGCTTCTGCCGGATAGGTCATCGTCAGGTAGGGGTGGTCCCAGTCGCCCATGACGCCGAGGCGCTTGAACTCCTCGCGCTGGATGTTCACCCAGTGGTTGGCGAAATCGCGGCATTCCTTGCGAAATTCGTTGATCGGCACCTCGTCCTTGTTCAGGCCCTTGGCGCGGTATTGTTCCTCGATCTTCCATTCGATCGGCAGGCCATGGCAATCCCAGCCCGGCACATAGTTGCTGTCGAACCCCAGCATCTGCTGCGAGCGCGTCACCAGATCCTTGAGGATCTTGTTGAGGGCATGGCCGATGTGGATATGCCCGTTGGCGTAGGGTGGGCCGTCATGCAGCACGAATTTTGGCCGCCCGGCGGAGGCTTTCCGCAAGCGTCCGTAAAGGTCGTTCTCCTGCCAGCGCTTCCAGATCTGCGGCTCCTTCTCGGGGAGGCCCGCACGCATCGGGAAGTCGGTCTGCGGCAGATAGAGTGTCTTGGAATAATCAGGCGCGTCGGTCATGGCGACGTCTTTCGCCAAGATGAGCGCTGAAAGCAAGCGCTGGGTGTCGAATAACTCTCCTTCCCCCGTGGGGGAAGGTGGTCGCCCCTTGGCGACCGGATGAGGGAGAACCACAAGGGTCAGGGATTCTCCCTCATCCGTCAGGCTTCGCCTGCCACCTTTTCCCAGGGGAGAAGGAAAGGCGCATCACGTCCTGGGACGGCAGTTCGGGCTCGTAAACTCGCGCGGATCAATCTCGACGATCCCGTCGGTGCGTCCAACACCCTTCGGCACATAGGCGTGGCAGGCCTGCGCCCGCTCGATGCGGAAGCGCAACCCCACCGTCTTGTCCGCCAGCACCTGCTTGAAGGGACGCGGCAGATCAGGCGCGTTCCAGGGATGGATGCGCGCCGCGACGTGGTGATCGGAGAGCGCCTCGATGTTTGCCATCTGGAAATCGTGATCGCGCACCATTTCCAGCACCCCGTGAAGATGCACCGCGCCATAGGGCTGTTCGGTATCGGCAATGCGGGCCGCTTCGGGCAGGCCATATTCCTGCTCCTTCTGGAACATGGCGATGGCCGTGACGGCGCTGGTGATGGCATCGAAGGCATCGGTCGATTTTGCCACATGCCCTTCCAGGAGCGGATTGCCATCGGCATCTTCCGTCAGCAACACCGGCACATGCGCGTTGACCAGGCCGCCCGGCGTGACCGCCACCAGCGTGCAGAGCGCCCGCGCCGCCACGAAGGGTCGCACGAGCGTGAAGGGAATATCCTTGAATGAGGTCGGCGGAGTGTAGCTCAACATGGCATCGTTCTCCTGTCTTGCGGTTCCAGCTCGAAACAAAAGGTAGCGCAATTTAGGCCAAGGTCGAGCGGATTCAGGCGCTTTCCAGCATTTTCCGCGCGATGCGGCTGTCCTCGTCCATCTGGCGGATCAGCGGTTCCATGCCGTCGAACTTCAGCTCCGGCCGGATGAAGCCGACGAATGCGACATCGAGCGGCTTGTCGTAGAGATCCCCTGCGAAATCGAAGAGATGCACCTCAAGTTTGGGTTCCCCGCCATCGAAGGTGGGGCGGGTGCCGAAGCTCGCCACGCCAGGCCGCTGCACACCCTCCAGCAGGATTCGGACGGCGTAAATCCCATGCTTCAGGGCGACATCCCGCGGCAGGTGCAGATTGGCTGTGGGATAGCCCAGCAGCCGGCCCCGCTTGTCACCATGGGCGACGAGCGCCCGCAGCCGCCATTCCCGGCCAAGAAAGCGTGTGGCGTCCGCAATGTTGCCTTCTTGCAGCAGGCTGCGGATATGCGAGGACGACACGATGGTGCCGTCCAGCGTCTCCGGCGGCAGGATGGACACGGGCACGCCTGCGTCGTGGCCCATCTCGACGAGGAGCGCCGGGGAGCCTCGCCGCCCCTTGCCAAAGTGAAAATCCGGTCCGATCACCACACCGGAGGCGTTGAACGTGCCAAACACAAGCTTCGTGATGAAATCCTCGGCTGAAACCGCTGCAAGGGCCGCATCGAAGGTCAGGGTGATCATCCCCTGTGCCCCAAGCACAGCTGCCGCTTCTGCCTTGAGGTCGCGCGACGTCAGCTGGAACAGCGGTTGATCCGGGCGAAAGAACAGGCGCGGATGCGGTTCGAATGTCAGGATCACAGGGGGCGTTTTCAACGCGCGGCCAAGCCGGATGGCCTCACGCAGCAGCGCGGCATGACCCAGATGCACACCGTCGAAATTGCCGATGGCCAGCACAGGACGGGCCAAGGTTTCCGGCAGGGCGGCAGGATCAAGGAGGGAGTGAAACGGTTGCGTCATGGATGTTCGCTTCGGTCATGTCGATACGCGCGCCATGCGTCAAGCCGCTGATTTTTTACGCGGCTTGAGGCCCATGAAGCGGCGTCGTGAAATGCCGGGCATTAACCAGATGGCAACCCGCTTGCTCTAGATCAGGAAAGGATTGGGCAAGGATGGCACGTTGTGCCGATGCCCAGGCAGATTGAATGACTGCGGCCTCGAGCTTGCAGAATGGAGTTTGGACACGATGGCGCTCGACACTTCCATGCCCATCCTGGTGGTTGATGACTATCAGACCATGGTTCGCATCATTCGCAATCTCTTGAAGCAGCTCGGCTTCGAGGATGTGGACGAGGCTGCCGACGGCACGGCCGCGCTGTCGAAGCTGAAGGAAAAGCGCTACGGTCTGGTGATCTCCGACTGGAACATGGCGCCCATGACCGGCTATGAACTGCTGCGCAACGTGCGGGGCGACGAGGGCCTGCGTGCAATGCCCTTCATCATGGTCACGGCAGAATCCAAGACCGAGAACGTCATCGCAGCCAAGAAGGCAGGCGTGAACAACTACATCGTCAAGCCGTTCAACGCCCAGACGTTGAAGAGCAAGATCGAGGCGGTCTGCGGCATCTGATCTGCTGATTTCGTACCAGTTGCGCAAAGGCGGCCATGGCCGCCTTTTTTTTGCGTCCGCGATGGTTCAGACCAGTTTCTGCATCACGGCGCTGGGCAGTGCTGTCTGCTTTGCCAGAAATGGCAGAAGCTTGTCCTGGCTCAACCGGCCATCGCCGTCGTGGAGGTCTCCGGCATGGATCCCCGCGCTGAGGAACAGGCTGTCGATGCCAAACTGCACGGCACCGACGACGTCGGTGCGAATCGCATCGCCAATCGCCAGGATTCGGGATGTGTCGGGCTGCTGGCCCAGCAATTCCGTCGCCTTGGCCAACGTAGCGGCATAGATCGGCTCATACGGCTTGCCGGCGTGGACAACCTTGCCGCCCATTTCCTCGTAGATCGCCGCGATGGCACCCGCGCACGGAATGAGCTTGTGCCCGCGCTCGACCACGAGATCGGGGTTGGCGCAGATCATGGGCAGTTGCCTGCGATGGATGGCTTCGACAAGGCCGCGATAATCCTCCGCCGTTTCGGTTTCGTCATCGGCGAGGCCCGAACAGATGACGAAGGCTGCGTCCTCAACGCCAACCCTGCGCACCGCAAGGTTGCGAAACAGCGGCTCGTCCTTGTCTGCGCCGATATGGAGGCAGCGGTTGTCTGGTTCGGCCCGAGCCAGCCCGTGGGTCACGTCGCCCGACGTGACGACCGCATCATAGGCCGAGCGCATCACGCCGATCTGGTCGAGTTGCTCGATCACCGACCAGTTGGGACGCGGCGCGTTCGAAATCATGACCACGATGCCGCCCCTCTTGCGGAACCTGGTCAATGCCGCTCCGGCCTCGGGATGGGGAGCAAGGCCGTTGTGAACGACGCCCCAGACATCGGAAAAGATGACATCATAGCGGTCGGACCACTCTGCGAGGCTGGCGAGAACGGTCACAGGGGACGAAGGAACGGCTGACAAAGGGACGGACTCGCAAGGCTGGAATCGAAAAGGCGCTAGCCGCCTCCCTCGACCACGCGGCACAGCCCTTCGTCAAGCGCGGCGCAACAGGCTCCGGAATGACTGACGTTGCCCGCGCTGGGGGGTGGCAGCAGGATCGGTCGCTGCCCGGGATGCCTCTGCCGCCCTCTTCATGGCTGTGGCGCGGTCCACGGGAGCTTCAACGGCCTTCGGTTCGAGAATCTCCGGGCGCACAGGTCGGGAGGCGCCAAACAGGGGGCCAATCGCCAGAGGGATCGAGAAATCCAGCAGATCGAGGATGGTCTGCTCCGATGCGATCTGACCCACCAGCAGGTCGATGCCCCGGCGTTGGAGAAACTCCGCCAGGTCGGCAGGATGGATATCAAAGCCAGTCTCATTGTCTTGGCCAGTTTCGCTGTTCTGCCCGGCCTCGATCAGGGTCTGCGCGGAAATCCTGACCTGCCGGATGCCACGCGCCGCCATTTCGGCCATGTCGAGCCGCAGATGCGGCAAGCGGCTCAGTCCGAAACGGATGCCCTTTGCGGACAGCCCCGTCATCGCGTCTCGGGCGGCTTCGGGCAGTGCCCGGAGGTCGGCATCGCTGATGTCCAGCATCAGGCCACTGCCCAGGCCGGTATCCTGGCGCAGCAGGCGTTCCAGCATTTCCAGGAACGGCGCATTGCCAAGCGTTGTGCCTGAGATGCTACACGTCAGCAGCACATCCCGTTCCCGTGCCCTGAGAATGCGCAGGACATGGACTGCACGATCAACCAGGACGCGATCATACTCCGCTTCGAGGTGTGTTGCAGCGGCGATCCGGCGCAGGTCCGCATCGGATTGCAGATCATCCTGTTCGCCCTTGAGCCGCAGGGTCGCCTCATACCCCCGCGTTTTGCGTTGCGGAAGGGCCACCATCGGTTGCAGGCATAGCTCCAGCCGGTCGCTGGTCAAGGCTGCCGCCAAGGTCGATTTCAACTCCGCAATCACGGCCGGGGAAGGCGCTGCGGATGCGCTGGCAGGCAACTTTTCAGCAGGCAAGGGCACATCGGCGGTGAAGCCCAGCTCTGCCTCATCCTCATACCAGTCCGGAGCTGTCGCAGGTGCCGTCTGCTGCGCGAAGGCTGGGGTGCCAAACCCTATGGCACCAAGCCCTACGGCACCAAGCCCTAAGGCACCAAGCCGTGTTTCATGCTCCGCCACGCTTTTCGCCAAATCGCTGACCAGGGAACCCAGAACCTCGATATCCGCCGCAGCAGCCCTCCAGACCAAAGCGGGTGACTCGATGGTGCGCCGTTCGATCACCGCCATCTTGGCCAGCGTCTGAGCCTGCTGTTCGCCCAGGAAAGTCAGCTCATCTTGAAGCGCACTCAATTCTTGCGAAAGGGCGATCTGGCGTGATTGCGCACCGAGCAACCGCACGGTTGCCACTGCACACCCCGCGGCGGCCAATCCGGCCAGCCCGGCTGCAAGCGCCGGAGCACCGGCAGCAGCCGTGAGAGCGGCCCCCGTTGCGCCTCCCGCGAGGGCTGCACCGCCAGCGGTACCCATTGCCTTGATTGTCATCAGCCCCGCCATTGGTCTCCCGATTGTGCTTGCCCTGCACGGGTGTTGCAGCTGATTCGCTTTTTGGAGAGCATGATGCATCATCTGGTGCAGTTTGAGAATCATCACACGAGGTTATTCATGCCGCGTTTCTTCAATCCACGACGCATCGCCCAGCCAGGATCACTCTACAGCCAGGGCGTGGTGCATTCCGCCAGGGCCAGGAGGTTGATCATTTCGGGCCAGATTGGCGCACGTCTCGATGGCTCGGTGGCCGAGACTCTCGAGGAACAGATGGAGATTGCCTGGGACAATCTCATCGAGGTCTTGCGCGAGGGCGGTATGGGCGTCGCGGATCTCGTCAAGGTCGTCACATTCGTGACCGTTCCTGGCTCCGTCGCACTGGCCCGCAAGGTGCGGCAGCGCAAGCTTGGCCAGCACGCTCCGGCATCGACCTACCTGGAAGTCGCGGGGTTGGCGATGCCGCAGTTCCTCTTTGAAGTCGAGGGAGAGGCCGTGAGCGAAGATCCAGCGTCCATCTACGATGACATGCCCGATGCGGCAGCACAGGCTGGGAGCTTCCGGGGGCGCACTTGAGTGTGGTGGACAGCGGTCTTGAAAGGTACCGTCATCAGTAGCACAATGACAACGAGTACACATTCAACAGGGACCGCCATGTCGCCCGCACTTTCGGAGTCCACGGACAGTTCAGACCCATCGCGGCGCAACATTCTGACAGGAGGCTTGCTGGCAGGAGGATTGCTGGCGGGCGGTTTGGCGCTTGCTGGGCTGTCCACAGCAGGTGGGGCCAGCGCGCAGGCCGGACCGGTGACCATCAAGCTCAGGATCCTGGAGACCACGGATATCCACGTGCATGTCCAGTCCTACGATTATTACCGCGATCAGCCTGATGATACGGTGGGGTTGGCGCGGATCGCCAGCCTCGTGGATAAGGCACGGGCGGAAGCCCGCAACACGCTGCTCTTCGAAAACGGGGATTTCCTGCAAGGCAATCCGCTGGGCGATCTCATGGCCTATGAGCGGGGATTCAAGGCCGGTGACACCCATCCGATCATCCGGACCATGAACCAGATGAAATTCGATGCCGGCACCCTTGGCAACCACGAATTCAACTACGGCCTCGATTTCCTGGCGAAATCGCTGGCGGGTGCCAAGCACGCCACGGTCTGCGCCAACGTCGTGAAGGGGCAGCTTGCCGGCAACGTCCGCAGCGATGATACGCTGGTGCGCCCCTATGTGATCCTGGATCGAGACGTCGTGGACGAGGCGGGGGGCTCGCATCGGCTGCGGGTTGGCGTCATCGGCTTCACGCCTCCGCAGATCATGCAGTGGGACCAGGCCCATCTGCGCGGCAAGGTGGATACCCGCGACATCGTGGAAAGCGCCCGAGCCTGGGTGCCTGAAATGAAGGAGCGCGGTGCCGACATTGTCGTGGCTCTTGCCCATACCGGCATTTCCAGCGCCAACGCGCAGGGCAAGGACGAAAATGCAGCACTGCATCTGGCCTTCGTCCCCGGCATCGACGTGATCCTGACCGGTCACCTGCATCTGGTTTTTCCCGGTCCTGTCTTCAAGGACAGGCCCGGCATCGACATCGAGAAAGGCACGCTGAACGGCGTTCCTGCAGTGATGGCCGGGTTCTGGGGCAGTCATCTCGGACAAATCGACCTGACGCTGCAGAAGAGCGGCTCGGACTTCAAGGTCGTCGGCCATTCGGTCGGTGCGCTGCCGATCTTCAAGCGAGACGCTGGCAAGGTCGTGCCGCTCGCGGACGCCAAGCCAGAGCTTCTGGCGTCGGTGCAGGCCGAACATGACGCCACGCTGGAATATGTCCGCCGCCCCGTCGGCAAGACGGCGAAGGCTATGGACACCTATTTCGCCCTGATTGCCGACAATGCGGCGCTTCAGGTCATCTCCGATGCGCAGATCTGGTACGCGAAGCCGCTGCTGGCCGGAACGCAACATGCCGGACTGCCGCTCCTGTCAGCAGTCGCCCCCTTCAAAGCTGGCGGGCGCGGTGGCGTGGAGTTCTACACGCAGATTGCCGAGGGACAGCTGGCCCTCAAGAATGTCGCTGACCTCTACATCTATCCCAACACGTTGAAGGCGGTGCGGGTCAACGGCCAGCAACTGAAGGACTGGCTGGAGATGGCCTGTGGTCTCTTCAACCAGATCAAGCCGAGCGATGACGAGCAACCGCTGATCAACCCGGCCTTCCCGGCCTTCAATTTCGACATGATCGATGGCGTGACCTATCAGGTCGATCTCGCCCAGCCACCGAAATATGACGGCACGGGAAAGCTGGCAGATGCCTCTGCCAGCCGCATCATCGGCTTGGCCTATCAGGGCAAGCCAGTCATGCCGGAGCAGGAATTCGTGGTTGTCACCAACAACTACCGCGCGTCTGGCGGCGGCAATTTCCCCGGCAATGACGGCAAGACCATCGTCCTCGATGCACCGGACGCCACCCGCGACGTGATCATCAAGTTCTTCCAGCAGACAGGCACGCTCGATCCAAAGGCGGATGACAACTGGAGCCTGAAGACGGTGCCGGGCGCAAAGAATGTGGTGTTCGAGAGCAATCCCAGGGCGAAAGCGTCCGTCGCCGGTGTAAGGGGTTTGAGCTACGCCGGGGAAGGTGCCAACGGCTTCGCCAAGTTCAGGCTCGATTTGGGTGTGTAGCTATTTCTCCCTTCCCCCTTGGGGGAAGGTGGCGGGCGCAGCCTGACGGATGAGGGAGAACCCCTGCATTCGTCACTTGCCCTCATCCGCCTGCAAAAACGGGCACTTTCTCTCCGGTCCAAACACTCCCTTGAGATAAGGAAGAAATCACCTCAGTCCTTTGTGCCGACCGCGGCGAGGTAGAGATCGATCAGTTGCTCCTGTTCGATCCGTTCTGCCGTCTCCTGACGGCGGATGGAGACGACCTTGCGCAGCACCTTGGCGTCAAAACCGTTGCCTTTGGCCTCGGCATAGACCTCCTTGATATCCTCCGACAATGCCTTCTTCTCTTCCTCCAGCCGCTCGATCCGCTCGATGATCGACTTGAGCTGCTGGGCGGTCTGCGGGTTCATGTCGCTGGCGGCGTCGTTCATGGGATATCTCCTGTGACCGCCGCTTGAACCGGGTCAGGCATCCCGCGTCAAGCACGGATCAGGCTTGTCAACGGCTCAATGGCCCGATGCGCTTTTCGTGAAGGCCGCCTGCTGCGCTGCCGTTGCCGCCTTCTGGTGCTTGGCCCGCCATGCGTCGTAGGGCATTCCATAGACATGCGCACGGGAGTCGTCCTTCGACAAGGCAAGACCGCGTTCGGTGGCGGCTTCCATCATCCAGTTGGACAGGCAGTTCCGGCAGAACCCTGCGAGGTTCATCATGTCGATGTTCTGCACATCGCCGCGCTCGGCCAGATGCCGCATCAGCCGACGGAAAGCCGCTGCTTCCAGTTCTGTCGTGGTGGCGCTGTCGAACGTGCTCATGTCAATTTCCTTCTGCGGCCCGGCTGCCATGGAACGCGATCTTGTGCATCTGGGGAAGCCTGAGCAGCGGTGCAAGATCATCCGCCAGACGGCTGCCCCAGACAATGGCCTCTGCCTTGGTGGCAATCAGATCCTGCCGGACCTCGATCAGCACATGCGCCAACCCCCGCGCGATGCAATGGCGCGCCATCGTGTCGCCCTCCAATGCCCCATCGTAAGGCTCGTTGTCGCCCGTAACGATTGTAGGGTCCGCCCTCAATGCCTCCAGCAACGGCACGGGAAGGCGCGGATCGCTGTCCCACAGGACGCCCACATGCCATGGACGACCAATGGCTTTCATGCATGGCGTGAAACTGTGAATCGAGACCACTGCCGGTATGGTCCCTGCGCCCAGCATCGTGTCGATCACGGTTGTAATTGCCGCATGATAAGGCAGTGAGAACCGCTGCATCCGCTCGTGGATTGCCGCCGCATCGATCCGTGCATTGCCTGGCACGATGGCTCCATCCGACAGACGCATGACCAGGGTGGGATCATCGTCACCACGGTTTGGATCGATCAGCAGACGCGAGAATCGGGAGAGGATGGCGGGCGCATCAAGCCGTGCCGCCAACGCACGCGTCAGCCACTCCACGCCAATGTCATAGGCAATGTGACGCCGCAATTCCGCCTCCGACATGCCGAGTTGGGCGAATTCGGGCGGCATGGCGTTCGACGCGTGATCCGCCAGAACGATGGCTCCGCTCGCAACGCTGCCAGCCACGATTTCAAAGGATTCGCCGCCGTCGCACGCAGCGATGCCCTGAGGAAGAAGAGAATGCACGAATTGCCCCGCTTGTGTCCCGTTTGGAATATATAGTGCCAAGGGCTTGTGAAAGGCCGCCGGGCTGGCCTACACAGGAATCTCCGTCATTAGTCATAAGAATTCGATGTCTGAACCGATGCCAAGTCGGTCGCTGGAAAGCCGCCGCGTCTTTCTTCGCGGCGTGTTCGATGCAGCCGTGGCCGCCGCACATCCCGACCACACTCTGCCTACGGCTTTGCCGCCTCCGCCGACAGGTGGGCGTATCCTGTTGCTGTCCACGGGCAAGGCTGGCGGCAGCATGATGGCCGCTGCGATTGGGCATTATCGGGCTCAGGGTATCCCTGACAGTCGTCTATTCGGCGTTGGCACGGCCCGCCATGGCTATGAAGGCTTCAACCCGTTGCTGCCGATCATCAGCGCAGGCCATCCCGTACCCGACCAGGGCAGCGTGGAGGCCGCCCGCCGGACGCTGCTGCTGGCCGGTGAGGCGAAGCCCGAAGACCTCGCCATCGTGTTGATGTCTGGCGGCGGGTCCGCCAACTGGATCGCGCCTGCGGGCGGCATGACGCTGGTCGAGAAGCAGGCGCTGAACAAGGCCCTGCTTCGCTCGGGTGCGCATATTGGCGAGATCAATTGTGTCCGCAAGCACCTCTCGCGCATCAAGGGCGGACGGCTGGCCGCGCGGATTGCGGCGCATCGCATCCATACATTTGCGATTTCCGATGTGCCGGGCGATGATCCCTCGACCATTGGGTCCGGTCCAACGGTCGCTGATCCGACGACCCAAGGCGAGGCTCTCGCCATTCTCGCCAAGTACAAGGTTGGATTGTCTGCCAGTGCTGCCGCCGTGCTCTCCGACCCGTCTGAGGAAACGCCCAAGCCGGGCGATGCGGTGTTCGGGCGCTCCAGCTTCACCATCATCACCCGCCCGCGCGATGGGCTGGAGGCCGCCATGCGTGCCGCCGCGGATGGTGGGTATGAGGTGGTGTCACTGGGCCCCGATGTGGAGGGTGAAGCGCGTGATGTCGCCGCCGCCCATGCCCGTCTGGCGTGTGAACTGAAGGCTGCGGGTCGCCGCGCGG
>JANNEO010000091.1:0-7969 GCA_031378805.1 Hyphomicrobiales bacterium | reverse complement strand
CCCTGCGTCGTGGTGTCCTTGATCAGGTCGGTATCCTTGGGGACAGTGGCCAAGTCATCCAGCATCGGGCAATCTCCAGCGTTGGCTGCAATGTGGGGTTTTCGTCTGAAGATGCAAGCCGTCAGCGCCCCCGAACACATGAAAGTGGAGACCGTCATGCATGTTGATTCAGGGCTTCTGTGTTGAAGAAACCCCTGCTAAACGCGGGCTACATGTCTCCCACCACCGATACCCCCGCCTCCCGCCGCCGAACCTTTGCGATCATCTCGCATCCGGACGCCGGCAAGACCACGCTGACCGAGAAGCTGCTGCTGTTCGGCGGCGCGATCCAGCTTGCCGGTGAGGTCAAGGCCAAGAAGGACCGGCAGAACACCCGGTCCGACTGGATGAGCATCGAGCGCGAGCGCGGTATTTCGGTCGTCACCTCTGTCATGACCTTCGAATATGCGGGCCATGTCTTCAACCTGCTCGACACGCCGGGCCACGAGGACTTCTCCGAAGACACCTACCGCACGCTGACGGCGGTCGATTCCGCGATCATGGTGATCGACGGAGCCAAGGGCATTGAGGCCCGCACGCGCAAGCTGTTCGAGGTCTGCCGCCTGCGCGACATCCCCATCGTCACCTTCATCAACAAGATGGACCGCGAGACGCGGGACAATTTCGACCTGCTCGACGAGATCGAGAAAACACTGGCGCTGGATACCGCCCCGGTCAACTGGCCCATCGGCAAGGGCAAGAGCTTCGCGGGCACCTACAACCTGCGCACCCATGAAGTGCGCCAGAAGGATGCGGACGCCGTCATCAAGGTCAACGGCCCGGAGGACTCGCTGTTCGACCGCCTGCTGCCCTCCACCGAGATCGCGGCTTTCCGGGAAGAACTGGCGCTTGCGGCGGAAGCCTGTCGCCCCTTCGCGCTGGACGCCTTTCGTGAGGGACACCTGACACCAGTGTTCTTCGGCTCTGCCCTCAGGGATTATGGCGTGCGCGATCTCATCGACGCGTTGGGCCTGCACGCGCCGCCGCCGCGCGCCCAGCAATCGGCGCAACGCCTGATCACGGCGGAGGAGCCGAAGATGACCGGCTTCGTCTTCAAGATCCAGGCGAACATGGACCCCAACCACCGCGACCGCATCGCCTTCATGCGGGTCTGCTCGGGCAAGCTGACCCGCGGCATGAAGGCCAAGCTCGTCCGCACCGGCAAGCCGATGAGCCTGACCGCACCGCAGTTCTTCTTCGCGCGCGACCGTGTGCTGGCGGAAGAAGCCTTCGCGGGTGATGTGGTCGGCATCCCCAACCACGGCACGCTCAGGATCGGTGACACGCTGACCGAGGGCGAGGACATCGTGTTTCGCGGCGTGCCTTCCTTCGCGCCGGAAATCCTGCGGCGCGTGAAACTGCAGGACGCCATGAAGGCCAAGAAGCTGCGCGAAGCCCTGCAGCAGATGGCCGAGGAAGGCGTGGTCCAGGTCTTCCTGCCAACGGATGGCTCGCCAGCTATCGTCGGCGTGGTCGGCGCATTGCAGCTCGACGTGCTGAAGGTGCGGCTGGCGGGCGAATACAGCCTGCCCATCGCCTATGACCAGACGCGCTTCACGCTCTGCCGCTGGATCAGCAGCGACGATCCGCTCGACATGCGGAAATTCAGCGATGCCAACGGGTCGTCGATCTCGACCGATCTCGATGGAGCGCCGGTGTTCATGGCACCGACGGCGTTCTCGCTGAAATTCGACCAGGAGCGCTGGCCTGCCATCCGCTTTTCCGACATCAAGGATTATCAGGTCGCACATGATTGAGCACCTGCCACCAGGAGCATTCCGATGAAATTCACTGCCACCTTGCTGATGGACCACCTCAAGCCGATGGGCGTGATGCCCGTGGTCACCGTCGCAGGCGAAGCGGATGGTCTCGCCCTGGCCGATGCGCTGATCGCAGGTGGTCTACCGGCCATCGAGTTGACGCTGCGCGTGCCCGGCGCCATGGACGCGCTGAAGGCTGTGGCGAAGCACCGCCCGCACGTGCTCGTGGGCGCTGGCACCGTGCGCAATGCGGCCCAGGCGGCTGAAAGCGTCGCCGCCGGTGCCTCGTTCCTGGTGTCCCCCGGTTTCGTGCCCGAGGTTGCCGCCTACGCCGCGCAGGAGAACATCTGCTACCTGCCCGGAACCGCCACACCGACTGAAATGGAATCGGCGCGGCTGGCCGGGCTGTCATTCCTCAAGCTGTTTCCAGCGGAGGTCGTCGGCGGTCGCGGCATGTTGAGCGCCGTGGCGCAGGCGATGCCCGATTTTTCCTTTGTGCCGACGGGGGGAATCACGCTTGATTCGATGAGCGCCTATCTTGCCTTGCCCAATGTCGTGGCCGTTGGCGGTTCATGGATTGCCAGCAACAAGGATATCGCCGACCGGAACTGGGATGGCATTCTTGCGAATGCGCAAGCCGCCGTCCTGAAAGCCGCCGCTTTCCGCTAATTTCTTCAAACGCATCCGTGCCAGCCACCTTTTCTGTACCAAAATCACGAAACTCCTGACGGATTAACCCGCTGGTAACCACGCGCCCGGCAAATATTGCCGGGTAAGGGGTCGGCCCTGGGCTGTCTCTTTCCGTGGCGTGGCATCTGGTTGGTAAAGGGCGTTCCCCAGTGAATGGCGTAGTCGATGTTGTAAGGAAGCTCGGCCCGCAGAAGCTGATGGCGCTGGGTGCCGTGGCGCTCGCCCTGATGGGCTTCTTCGCGTTCATCATCATGCGGGTCACCGCGCCGACGATGACCACGCTGTTCACCGACATGAACCTGCAGGATTCGACCGCCGTGACCCGCGAACTCGACCAGCGCGGCGTGAAATATGAAATGCGCTATGATGGCGGCACCATCATGGTTTCCAAGGACCAGGTGCTGAAGCTGCGCATGGACCTCGCCAGCAAGGGCCTGCCGCAGGGCGGCGGCGTCGGCTACGAGATCTTCGACAAGTCGGATTCCCTTACCGCCACCAGCTTCGTGCAGAACATGAACCAGCTGCGCGCGCTCGAAGGCGAACTGGCCCGGACAATCCGCTCGATCGACCGGGTCCAGAACGCACGTGTTCACCTCGCCATGCCGGAGAAGCAGCTGTTCCAGCGCGAGAAGAAGGAAGTGCGGGCCTCCATCGTCCTGAAGGTGCGCGGAGAGCTGGAGCCGAGCCAGGTTCGCGCCATCCGCCATCTCGTGGCGACGGCAGTGGAAGGCTTGAAGCCAGACCGCGTTTCCGTCGTCGATGAAGCGGGTCGCCTGCTTGCCGATGGCGCGGGCGACAGCAATGACATTGGCGTGATTGCCGCCGAAAAACAGCAAGGCTTCGAGCGCCGTATCCGCCAGCAGGTCGAGGATATCGTGGCTTCAGTGGTTGGCCGGGGACGCGCCCGCGTGCAGGTCGCGGCGGAAATGGATTTCAACCGCGTCCAGCAGACACAAGAAAGCTTCGATCCCGAAAGCCGCGTGGTCCGCTCCACCCAGACCCGCAACGAGAACAACGTTTCGAACGAAGGCCGTGATGGCCAGGTGTCGGTGAGCAACGAGCTGCCCGGTGCAGCGGCACAAGGCAGTGCCAATGCCAACCGCGAGGCGTCCCAGAAGAACGAGGAGACCGTCAACTACGAGATCTCCAAGACCGTGCGCACCGAGGTGATCGAAGGCGGCCGGATCAAGCGACTCTCGGTCGCGGTGCTCGTGGATGGCACCTACGGCAAGGCCACAAGCGGCCAGAGCGAATATCAGGCCCGCGCACCCGAGGAGATCGAGCGGATCAACGCGCTGGTGCGCTCCGCCATCGGTTTCGACCAGCGCCGCGGCGACACCATCGAAGTGGTGAACCTGCGCTTCGCCGAGGCCCCTGCGGTCAGCGAAATCAAGGAGCTGTCTGCCTTCGAGCGCCTGTTCAGCTTTTCCAAGGATGACACCTTCCGGATGCTCGAGCTGGGCGTGCTGGGTCTTGTCAGCATCTTCGTCTTCCTCTTTGTCATCCGCCCTCTGATGAGCACGATCGCGGCACCGGACAAGGCCGTGAAGACGGTGATGGTGCAGGGCCCGAATGGCCAGGTCGTGGCGATCCCGGCACCTGTTGCGCCCCCACCGGGCGCGGATACGCCACCGACCGCCACCGAACAGATGATCGAGATGAGTCAGATCAACGGTGCGATCCAGGCCCGCTCCATCGAGAAGGTGGGCGACGTTGCCTCCAAGAACCCCCAGGAAACCGTGGCGATCCTGCGCCAGTGGATCCATGGGCCCTCGTGATGTTGGACAAGAAGAGCTGAAGCATGGCCCGCATATCCGACACCGTCTCGACCGAACGCGGCAACGCCGCCGCTGTGGCCGCCATGCGCCCCCGCATCCTCAACGGTGCGGAAAAGGCAGCGATCATCATGCTGGTGCTGGGTGAAAAGCATGGTGCCAAGGTCTGGCCATTGCTGGATGATGATGAAATCCGCACCATCTCGCTCGCCATGAGTCAGCTTGGCTCCATCGACTCGACCGCCGTCGAGAACCTAATCAATGATTTTGTATCCAGGATGTCGAGCTCAGGCGCTGTCACCGGGGATTTCGACCGCACGGAGAGCCTGCTGGCCAAGCTCCTGCCGAAGGACCGTGCCGAAGGCATCATGTCGGAAATCCGCGGCCCTGCCGGCCGCAACATGTGGCAGAAGCTGTCCAATGTGCAGGACGCCGTTCTGGCGAACTACCTCAAGAACGAATATCCACAGACCGTCGCGGTCATCCTCTCCAAGATCAAGCCGGACCAGGCCGCACGCGTGCTCGGCATCCTGCCCGACGATTTCGCCATGGATATCGTGCAGCGGATGCTGAAGATGGAAGCGGTGTCCAAAGATGTTCTGGAGCGCATCGAGGAAACGCTGCGCAACGAATTCATCTCGAACCTCTCGATGTCCAGCCGCCGCGACTCACACGAGCAGATGGCGGAAATCTTCAACGCCTTCGACCGCCAGACGGAAACGCGCTTCCTGGGGTCACTGGATGAGCGCAGCCGTGAAAGCGCACAGCGAATCCGCTCCTTGATGTTCACATTCGACGACCTGATGAAGCTCGACCCCGGCAGTGTGCAGACCCTGCTGCGCGGCGTCGACAAGGACACGCTGGCCATCGCTCTAAAGGGTGCAACCGAGCCTGCGCGCGTCTTCTTCCTCGGCAATATGTCGACACGTGCCGCCAAGAACCTTGAGGACGAGATGGGCGGCCTTGGACCCGTGCGCCTGAAGGAAGTGGATGACGCGCAGCAGAAGATGGTGCTCCTGACCAAGGATCTTGCCGCCAAGGGCGAGATCATGATCTCGAAGAACCGCGCAGAAGACGAGTTGGTGTACTGATGGCCGCCTCGCCCTTCATTTTTCAGCGGGAATTCCCGCAAACGCCAGACAGGATGGTTCCGCTCGAAAGAAAAGAGCCGACCCTCACGGTCTCGGAGCACGAAGCGCTGCTGGCAGCTGCTGTGGCTGCGGCACGCGGCGACGCCTTTCTGCAGGGCAAGGCCGAGGCGGAAGGCGAACAGACATCGCGCCTCGCCGACGCCATGGAGCAGGTCGCCCGCATGTTGGCCATGCTGCGCCTCGATCTCGACGGCATTCAGGCCACCGCATCGGCTGAAGCCATTCAGTTCGCCCATGCATTCGGACGCAGGCTTGCCGGCCAGCTTCTGGATGCCGCACCGATGGCGGTGATCGAGCAGACCGCACGCACGATCTTCGACGATCTCAGGGGGCAGCCCCATGTGGCCGTGAGGCTTGCACCGGATTTGGTCGATCCGGCCCGCGAGCGGCTGGCCGCCATAGCCCGTGAAAAGGGGTTCGAGGGAAGATTGATCGTCATGGGCGAGCCGGAAATTCCGCCAGGAGATGTGCGGATCGAATGGGCCGACGGCGGCATCATCAAGGACCGTTCCCAATCAGAACAGACTGTGGCTGCGGGTGTGGATCGCGCACTGGCTGCCGGCGTAATGTACCAGGAGTCTTGACATGGATACCGACCTCAATCTTCCCGACCTCGACCCCAGCACCACTGTCGGCATGGTGATGCGTGAGGATTCGCCCCTGGCACGCGGTCCCAAGACAGCGGCGGATCTGGAACAGGTTCTCGATGTGCCGGTCAACGTCTCCGCCGTCCTCGGCAAGACGCGGATGGAGGTGTCGCAGCTCCTCAAGCTGGCGCCCGGACAATTGCTCGAACTCGACCGTCGTGTCGGCGAGGCTATCGACATCTATGTCAACAACCGGCTGGTTGCTCGCGGCGAGGTCGTCGTCGTCGACGAGAAGCTCGGCGTGACGATGACCGAAATCATCAAGACCGACAGGTAAGGACCATCGCCATGCGCCTGCTCATTGTCGGAACGCTCAAGGGGGAACTGATCACTGCGGCGAAGATCGCCCGGGATCGCGGTGCCCAGGTGGCACAGGTCGACGGCGTCGAGAACGCTCTTGTCCATCTGCGGGCCGGCAGGGGTGCCGATCTGCTCATGGTCGATGTCAGCCTCGACATCCGGATGCTGGCCAATGCCATGGATGCCGAGCGCATCGTCAGTCCGATCGTCGCTTGCGGCACGGGCACCGATGCCCGCGCAGCCGTCGCTGCAATCCAGGCTGGCGCAAAAGAGTATATCCCGCTGCCGCCGGACCCGGAGCTGATCGCTGCCATCCTCGAGGCAGTAGCCCGCGACAAGTCTGATTTCATCTTCCGCGATCCCGCCATGGAGCGAGTTGTCAAGCTCGCCCAGCAGGTCGCGGCCTCCGAGGCGTCCGTGCTGATCACGGGAGAAAGCGGCGTCGGCAAGGAAGTCATGGCCCGGCTGGTCCAGCAGAAATCAAAGCGCCGGGACAAACCCTTCATCTCGGTCAACTGCGCGGCAATTCCTGAAAATCTGCTGGAGTCCGAGCTTTTCGGCCACGAGAAAGGCTCCTTCACTGGGGCCATGGCCCGCCGCATCGGCAAATTCGAGGAGGCAAGTGGCGGCACATTGTTGCTCGACGAAATCTCGGAGATGGATGTGCGCCTGCAGGCCAAGCTGCTGCGTGCGTTGCAGGAGCGCATGATCGACCGTGTGGGCGGCGCTGCCCCCGTGAAGGTCGACATCCGCATCATCGCCACCTCCAACCGCAACCTAGCTGACGAGGTGCGCAAGGGCACGTTCCGCGAGGATCTGCTCTACAGGCTCAATGTTGTGCATCTGAAGATGCCGCCCTTGCGCGAACGCCCGCAGGACGTGCTGGTGCTGGCCGATCATTTCGCCCGCAAATATGCCGAGCTGAATGGCTTGCCGCTGCGCCCCATCGATGCCGAGGCGCGCCGCGCCCTCAGCATCAACCCGTGGCAGGGCAATGTGCGCGAACTGGAAAACACCATCCACCGGGCCACCTTGCTGGCGAGCGGCATGGAAATCGGCGTGGAAGCGTTGCAGACGCCGGATGGTGAAGCCCTTGGCGTGGCCGCCCGCGGCGGCCTGGCCGAACGTGTGGCGCTGACGGCGGAAGCGATGACCCGCTCGCTGGTGGGCCGCACGGTCGCCGATGTCGAGCGTGATCTCATCCTCGACACGCTGGATCACTGCCTGGGCAACCGAACCCATGCCGCCAAGATTCTCGGCATCTCGATCCGCACCCTGCGCAACAAGCTGAATGAATACACGGCTGTCGGCATGGCTGTGGCCGAGCCGGGACAGATGCGCATGGGGGCGTGAAGGCACTGACTGTTGCTTCAGTTTCTCATGGTGTCATTCCCGGCGGCCCGCAGGGCCAGGAAGGGAATCCAGCTCTATGTATGGGCAAGTGTGGATCCCCTTCCCGTTCCTGCGGCACGCCGGGGATGACACCGATAGCCATCCTTTGTTTTATGGCCTTCGGCGTGGCCCTGCGCTGGATTCCGTCCTGCGGACCCATCCGCGGACAAGCCGCTCCCGGCCCCGGAAACGCGAAACCACATGATTTTTCTGTT